>JAURGC010000077.1 GCA_030833985.1 Algoriphagus sp.
CATCAGCGGATAAAATAGCCTCTTTTTGTAGTAATTTTTCCTCCGACCAAGGCACTCGAATGGCCTCTGCTCCAGCTACAGCATCAATTTTGTACAGTGAGTCGACTTGGTTTTTTTCAGGATTGTAATTGAAATAAATCTGCTTACTGTTGGCACTCCAATAATGTCCAGACGGAAATGTCCCCATCCAACTTGGGTTACGCATGATGGATTCGACGGACAATTGGGATTGTGCCGAAGAAAAGGAATATACCCAAAGAAGGGACAGAATAAGAAAGATTTTCCGTTGCATACAATTAGTTAAAGTAAAAATTGGTTGAAAAGAGGATGAAAGAAGTTAAACTCAAATCTATACGCTACTTAATGGAAAGCAAAGCCCTGCAATTTATCAATCTCCTTGAGCTAAGTCATTCCATTGGTGGAAATTCTATCAGTAAATTTAAACGTCCTGTTTTTTAACAAATAGGTATCGAATGAGTTTAACTACCGAAATAGTCTTTGATTAGTATTTTTAAGCTACAAGAAGTAGAAAAGTGATTTAAAAATGATTGCTCGATTATGAAACAAAAAAGTAATTGTCATTAATTTTGTGCGTTGAATCTTTTACTGATGCAGAAAAATAAAAAAATCTTCTTGTTACTTTTCGTATTGTTTATGCTGATCATTCTCTATGTGAGTTATGACATATCAAGGAAAACTACGTTTCCGGGCTCAAAGGGTAATCTGAAAGAACGCATTTCTACAGAAGTTGAAAAATAAAAGGCATGATTGGAAAAAAGATTGATGTAGATCGTTTGGATCTGGATTTGATGAAGGAGAAGACCACGGAGAATCCAGGCATCCTACCTTATGCGCATCATGCTGGTAGTGCAATCATTAAGCCAGAAGATAAAGGAAAGATCACCGGTAGGGCAGTGGCAGCTATGCATAGTCAGACCGATATGCAAATGGCTCAAATTTACGATCAAATGAAGCTTTTGGCAGATCAAGCGAAGAAAATTCAATCTCGAATTGAAGTTTCAGAACGAATCTATCAGGCATCCATTTCCTTTGAACCCTTAATCAATCACCAATATTTTTTATATCAAAAAGAAGATGGAACGGACTTTTTGAGCATGATTGCTCCTGAAGAGTGGGGAAGGAAAAAGAACTGGGCTAATTTTGTGGCCGAGATTAAGTTATTGGCAGACCATACTTGGGAGATCCTTCGAGACGTAAGTTAATCCTATGGAGCACCTGATGACCAGGCAACTGGATCTAATTTTGAAGGAAGGTGGGGCTACTTACGACTGGCAAGTAGATTTTGAAGTTCAGACTCGTTACTTGGATGCACGAAATAAGTCCTGGTTGACTATGGCATTAGAAGATTTAGGTGCTACGGGTCCATACCCACTTTTTGAAAAAGTTCCAGTTGATTTTAAGTTCGGAAGGATCCTGATTCTTTGGGACGAAGAAGAAAATTTTAATCGCTATCGTGGAATCACTTTGCGTTCTCCGATGTACGCTGAATTTCACTATATTTTTTTTGAAGGATACAAGCGACTGTGCAGAACCTATGAGAAAGAAGCCATTAAAGCTGGTTCAACGAAGCGGATATGGGAAGGGCCTCCATTGGCAACGCGATTATTTGGAGTTCCTTCAGACCCAGGAGATTTTCATGGAGTAGGTGCTACCGGATGGAAATTGAATGCATACAATCACATGCAAGTAGATTTGCTTACTCGTATTCATGGATACAAGTTGATCCGGCTAAACCCTTATGAAACTATCATGACAGGTGGATCATTGAAGCGATTGGATCAACTTTTAATCAATCCAAAGGAGGAACAGCGCAGCATGCTTTATGGTTGGCTAATGAGGAAATTAGCCTAAGGAGTCCTAAAAAGAGAAGGATAGTTTTAGGCAAAAAGTCCAAACATTTCCCGTTCAATTTTTTCAACAATAAAGGAAAAGTCTCCTGGACGCTCCACAAAATCCAAATTATTGACATCTATGATTAGTAGTTTGCCCTCCTTGTATCCTTCAATCCAATCTTCGTAATGAGAGTTCAGATTTTTTAAGTAATCGATACGCATGGCTGTTTCATAACTTCTCCCTCGTTTTTCGATTTGACCTACGAGTTTTGGAATATCTGCTTTCAGATAAATCAAAAGATCTGGAGCCTTTACATGTGCGATCATGGAATTAAATAGACTGGTGTAATTGGCATAATCTCTCTCAGTCAGAAGTTTACTTTTGAAAAGATTGGCTGCAAAAATATAGGCATCCTCATAGATTGTTCTGTCTTGGATGATCGATTCACTACTTCCTTGTATGGTTTTAAGCTGGTTGAATCGGGAATTCAAAAAGTACACCTGCAAGTGAAAAGCCCAACGCTTCATGTCTTCATAAAAGTCTGCGAGGTAGGGATTGTCATCTACGGCCTCGAATTCAGCTTTCCAGCCATAATGTTTGGCTAATTTTTCGGTAAGGGTGGTTTTTCCACTACCTATATTTCCAGCTACTGCTAAATGCATGTTGTTAATAATTACTTTGAAAATCTAGAAGAAACAGTGAAGTCTTTGGTACCAGCAGGGTAGCAATAAAATCCTTCCCCTGTCTTTACTCCCTTGAATCCGGCGGCTACCATAGTTCTCAAAAGGGGGCAAGGTGCATATTTTGGGTTTCCAAATCCTTCCTGAAGTACGCTCAATATGGAGAGGCACACATCCAACCCAATAAAATCTGCAAGTTGAAGAGGCCCCATGGGATGTGCCATACCCAATTTCATTACTGTATCGATCTCAGAAACCCCAGCCACTCCTTCGTAAAGTGTGTATATGGCCTCGTTAATCATGGGCATCAAAATTCGGTTGGCCACAAATCCTGGATAGTCCTGAACTTCCACTGCTACTTTATCCAATTGAAGGGCAAGCTGCATGATCTGGGAAGTGGTCTCCGCAGAAGTAGCATACCCTTGAATCACTTCGACAAGCTTCATGACAGGAACAGGATTCATGAAATGCATCCCGATAACTTGAGCAGGACGCTTCGTCACTGCAGCAATTTGAGTAATCGAAATAGAAGAGGTATTGGAAGCCAACACAGCTGTAGCGGGAGCTAATTGATCCAGTTGACGGAAAAGTTCTAATTTGATTTCTAGATTTTCAGTTGCTGCTTCCACAACTAAATCTGCCTGAACTACAGCCATTGCGAGGTCTGTATGTGTTTGGATGCGCTGGAGTGCAGACATCTTTTGGGATTCGCTCAGGGTACCTTTCGTTACCTGACGATCCATATTTTTGGAAATGGTCGTCAATGCCATGCTTAGTTGCTCAGGAGAAAGATCTACTAAGGAAACTGCAAACCCTTGCTGTGCGAATAAGTGTGCAATGCCATTGCCCATGGTTCCCGAACCGATGACTGTGATATTTTTCATGGAGTAAAAATCTTGAGAAAGTCTATTGGGTGTAATCCGTTTTGAAGTTTTAAAACTACGGGTATGCTGTACGATTTCCAACTTAGGTTTCGTATTCCTGACCAAGTAAGGTCTCAAACTTTATCGTCTTCCAAATAGGATTAATCTTTAACTTTACCGAATGAAAGAACTTGGACTGGTCAACCGCTTACCTATTAACAGATTTACAGATTTTGGGGCGTATTTAGGGCTTAGTGATGGTGATGAAGTTTTACTTCCTAAAGGCTACCTGACAGGAGAAGAGAAAGCGGGTGATGAGGTGACAGTATTTGTATATACTGATAGCGAGGATAGACCTGTGGCGGTTACGGATACTCCTGCATTGATTCTGGATCAATTTGGGGTATTGACTTGCAAGGAAGTCACTTCTTTTGGAGCATTTATGGATTGGGGGTTACTGAAAGATCTTTTTGTACCCAATGCTGAGATGGCGAAACCAATGACCATTGGTCAAAAATATTTAATTCGACTATGTGCGGATTACCGTTCCAATCGATTGATTGGAGTGAGTAAATACCGTGAATTTATGTATCCAGCGCCAAAGGATTACCAGCCGGGTAACGAATGTCAAGGAATGATATTTGAAAAAACCGAATTGGGTTACAAGGTGTTATTGGAAGATCGTTACGAAGGGTTGCTTTATGGCAACGAAGTTTTTCAAGAGTTGACTCTAGGGGAAATTCGTAAACTTTGGGTAAAAAAACGCCGGGAGGATGGAAAACTGGATCTTCAATTGCTTCCATTCGGCCGGGTGAAATACGAAGAGGGAGCTGAGAAGATTCTTAAGTTGGTCCAAGAAAAAGGATTTTTGCCATTGCACGATAAATCTGACCCAGAGGCAATCAAAAAGGCCTTGGGAATGAGTAAAAAGCAATTTAAGCAGTGTATTGGGCAATTGTACAAAGCGCAAGAGATTTCCATTTTTCCGGATGGCATTTCCATAAATCGAGAATAAGCTTTTGGTATTTTTTCAATCAGTAATTCATTAGTCTTTTTTGTAATGGTTTTAAATCTTGACAAGTTTTCAAAGGAGTGTAAGTCAGAATTTCCGACAAACAAGAAATTAAAAGAAAAACTCAAGGCTATTCGTCCCAAGAATCTAGATGCCAAATTTCATCAAGCTCATTCCGAGGTCTTTTCAAAAATGGATTGTTTGGATTGTGCGAATTGTTGCAAGACTACAAGTCCAATTCTAATTCAAACGGATATAGAAAGACTTTCCAAGGTATTTCGGATGCGTACAAGTGAATTTATTGATACCCATCTTTTTAGAGATGAAGATGGGGATTACGTCTTCAAAGGGGCTCCTTGTCCTTTTTTAGGGGAGGATAATGGGTGTTTGGTCTACGAAGATCGCCCAAAAGCTTGTAGAGAATACCCGCATACGGATCGAAAAAATATGCTGGGAATTTTAGATTTAACACTGAAGAATACTTTGGTATGTCCTGCTGTGCTAAAAATTTTTTCTGAGGTCGGCAAAGAATATAAGAAGTAAAGGAATAGTTTTGCTTTTTTAGCAAACGAAAAAGGATCAAGTGAATTATGAATATTTCGGATACTCAGTTTTTGGGGATTGATGTTGGAGGTACACACCTTAAGATTGGATTAGTTGATAAGTCAGGTAAAATTTGTGAGTTTTATAAAGAGGATACCACCTCCTACCGCGAACATGCCGATGGTTTTGGTCCGAATTTTATTCAGGTGATTGGAACCTATCTAGAGAAATTTCCTCAGGTAAAAAAGGTAGGGATTGGGCTTCCTGGTATGATTAGTAAGGATCGAATGACTCCCTTGGAGATTCCAGCTATTCCTGATTTGAATAATTATCCCTTAAAGGCTAGGTTAAATTCAAAATACCCCAAGCACGATTTTTACTTAGAAAATGATGCGGCAGCTGCAGCGATTGGAGAATTTCAATTTGGAAAGGGAGAAGTTTCTTCTAATTTTTTATTTATCACCATGGGTACAGGAATAGGAAGTGCTCTGGTGTTGGATGGAGAGGTATTTAAAGGTTCAAGAGGCAATGCGTTGGAGATGGGCCACATGCTTTCTCGAGGAAATACTGGACTTGAAACCTTGGTTGGAAGACAGGGTATTTTAAAAATCATGGACAACCTAATCTCTGCATATCCGGAAAAAGCAGGAGAGTTGGTGGGCAAAGAGCTAGGAACTCATTTATTGGTAGATACTGCTCGTATAGGCAACGAAGTATCCTTAATGGTATTTAAGGAAGTGGCCGAAATCATCAGTGAATCCATTGTATCTGCAATTCGAGTTCTGGATGTAACAGATGTTTATTTTGGAGGCGGGATTGCTGCCGGATTGGAGTTTATGATGCCTACCATTGAATACAGTACCAGAAAGTACCTCACCCCGTATTACGTGAAAGACTTGAAGTTAAAAAAGGCAACCCTTGAAAATAATGCTGGAACTCTTGGAGCTGCAGCCTTGTGCTTTATGGATTCAGGTCTGTAACTGTGACTTCAGAAACTTTACTCAATGCATTCATTCGAAAAAGAACTCGCAAGGGTTCTTTTTCTTGTTCCACGCCAGCACAATCTGAGCTAGGCTCTAAGAAATAAAAGAAAAAACTTTGACTTTTGTCAACCAATTCCACTCGGTCTGGCCGACCAAAAGTTTTTATCATGGCTTGGTTGTCAATGCCTAAAAACTGGTTTTTGATTTTCCGGAATTCTTCTAAATCCTGCAAGCGTAAGCCTTTGCATCCATAGCGATCTGATTTCCAGTTTTCTATATTTATTTTTCCAGCATCTACCGCAGAACTGCAGGAACTGAGCCAAGTGAATAGGAAAAGGCAGAAAACGAAAACTGAATTTTTCATGGGAAGAATTTTAAAAGTCCAAAGATCGTTGGAAAAATGCTAGCGTCCGTGTGAATCTCTTCAAAAATTAAGCTTTGACTTAAATTGTCAATTTTGTACACCAACTGAAGGCAGAAGGTTTAGTCAAATCGCTTATATTGCAGCATAAATCCCAAATTTCATGTATTCAAGATTCGGAAAAGTTTTTTATTTCTTTAGTGTTTTAGTTTTTCTCTTGGCGCTCTTGTATATCTATGCTGCACTTCCGGAGCAGATTGGATTCCGATTGGATAATCAAGGAGGGATTCTTCGTGATTTTGAAAAAAACAGCTTCTTTTATGGGTTAGCTTTTGGTTTTTTACTGCTTAATCTAGTGACTTTATATACTCCAAAAACACTAGAAACTAAAACTAACCAAAAAATGCATCGCCTATTTCCGGTGGGGGATCCGTTTCGCGATTACCTACTGGCCTGGTTTTATTCTTTTGGGGGATGGGTTAATTTTAGCTTGGCGCTTTCAGCTTTGTATATTCATGCCATCAACAATCAAGAAGAATTGAGTGCCGCGTCCTACAATCTATGGTTTTTGCTAATGCCAATTGTACTTTTTGTGTGGGTGGGCGGATTGTTTGTATTGCTTTTCAAAAAATTTAAAGCCACCCAAGTAAGGGTGAATTAATCCATGGCAGAACAAGTAAACTATACCGAAGATAGCATCCGCTCGTTGGATTGGCGAGAACATATCCGCATGAGACCTGGAATGTACATTGGTAAATTAGGAGATGGAAGTGCTCCTGATGATGGAATTTATGTGTTAGTAAAGGAAATTTTAGATAACTCCATAGACGAACACATGATGGGGCATGGTCGAGTTATTGAAGTTAAAATTACAGAGCATAAAGTGGAAGTGCGGGATTATGGAAGAGGGATACCTCTTGGAAAAGTGATCGATTGCGTTTCAAAAATCAATACCGGAGGAAAGTACGATTCAGGAGCTTTCCAAAAATCGGTAGGCTTAAATGGAGTGGGTACCAAAGCGGTAAATGCACTTTCAGATTTTTTCAAGGTGCAATCCTTCCGTGAAGGCGATACAAAAGTGGCAGAATTTGAAAAAGGAATTTTGGTGAATGATGCTCCACTAGGAAAGTCATCAGATCGGAATGGTACCAAGATCGTGTTCTCACCAGATGCCTCCATCTTTAAGAATTACCATTTTATTCCCGAATACCTTGAGAATCAAATGTGGAATTATGCCTACTTAAATGCAGGGCTTAGTATCCAATTTAATGGGAAGAAATACTTCTCGGATCGGGGATTATTTGACCTTTTATCCAATAAGGTAGATGAGGAAAGTATTCGTTACCCCATCATTCATCTGAAAGGGAATGACATTGAGGTAGCGATTACGCACTCTGGAAGTTATGGGGAAGAATACTATTCCTTTGTAAATGGGCAGTATACTACCCAAGGAGGGACGCACTTAGCGGCATTCCGAGAAGCGATTGTTAAGACCATTCGTGAATTTTACAAAAAAGATTTCGATGCCTCTGACATTCGCCAGTCGGTCGTTGCTGCAATTGCTGTACGGGTACAGGAACCTGTGTTTGAATCCCAAACCAAGACTAAGTTGGGTTCCCAGAGCATTGGTCCGGATGGGCCTACCCTTCGAACTTTTGTCAATGACTTTATCAAGACCGAACTAGACAATTACTTACACAAAAATCCAGGAGCAGCCGATGCTTTGTTGAAGCGAATCTTGCAATCTGAGCGGGAACGCAAAGAAATTTCGGGGATCAAGAAGTTGGCAAATGAGCGGGCTAAAAAAGCAAATCTTCACAATAAAAAGTTACGTGACTGTCGCGTTCACTACGACGACCCGAAAGCAGATGAGGAGATGAAAAACAAGACCATGCTTTTTATTACTGAAGGCGATTCTGCTTCTGGTTCGATCACAAAAAGTAGAGATGTACAATCACAGGCTGTTTTTTCACTTCGAGGCAAACCACTGAATTGTTTTGGGATGACCAAGAAGGTAGTGTATGAAAACGAAGAGTTTAACTTACTCCAACATGCGCTCAACATTGAAGATGGAATCGAAAATCTCCGCTACCGAAAGATTGTGATTGCTACGGATGCAGATGTGGATGGGATGCATATTCGCTTGTTAATCATGACCTATTTTCTACAGTTTTTCCCTGACTTGGTAAAAAATGGGCATTTGTTTATTTTGGATACGCCTTTGTTTCGGGTAAGAAACAAGAAGGAAACGATTTATTGCTATTCAGATGAGGAGCGGCAACGTGCCATACACAAGTTGGGAAGTAAACCTGAAATTACTCGATTCAAGGGTTTAGGTGAAATATCCCCTGAGGAGTTTGGCACTTTTATCGGAGAGGATATCCGATTGGATCCCATTTTACTTAATAAAGACACCAAAATTGTTGACCTGCTTACCTTTTATATGGGTAAAAACACCCCAGATCGACAAGTTTTTATTATTGACAATTTGCGGGTAGAGAAGGATTTGGCCTTAGATGACCCTCAACTTGAACTTGAAGAAGTGGATGCTGAGGTGGATACCTAAGCTTCCTAGAATTATCTCAATCCATTTTCCTAAACCTTTGGATTACCAACATGAGTGACGATACCCCATTACCTGAAATTCCTGACAGCAGTTTGCACGGTTCAGTACCCGTAACTGGTATGTACAAGGACTGGTTCCTTGACTATGCATCCTATGTAATTCTTGAGCGGGCTGTACCAGCCATCGAAGATGGGTTGAAGCCAGTTCAGCGGCGTATTCTTCACGCAATGAAGGAAATGGATGATGGCCGTTTCAATAAGGTGGCTAATATCATTGGTCAATCCATGCAATACCATCCTCATGGGGATGCATCCATTGGGGATGCCATAGTCAATATGGGACAAAAAGACCTATTGATTGAAACTCAAGGTAACTGGGGAGATGTGCGCACCGGGGATGGGGCTGCTGCGGCACGATACATTGAAGCTCGACTATCCAAGTTTGCTTTGGATGTGGTATTTAATCCACAAACTACAGACTGGCAGCTTTCGTACGATGGACGAAAGCGTGAGCCGGTGACCCTACCAGTAAAATTTCCCTTGCTTTTGGCTCAAGGGGTGGAAGGTATTGCAGTTGGATTATCAACCAAAATTTTGCCCCACAACTTTAGAGAGTTGATTGAAGCTTCCATTGAAATCCTCCGTGGCAATTCTCCAGAGGTTCTTCCCGATTTCCTTACGGGGGGATTGGCAGACTTTTCTGATTACCAAGAAGGCTTACGAGGTGGGAAGATTAAAGTTAGAGCTAGAATAGAAGAGGATGCTAATAAAACATTGTTAATCAAGGAAATACCTTTTGGAACTACTACTGATTCCTTGATTGATTCTATTCTTAAGGCCAACGATAAAGGGAAGATTAAAATAAAAAAGGTAGTAGACAATACTGCCAAGGATGTAGAGATACAGATTCAATTGGCTCCAGGTGTTTCTCCGGATGTGACCATCGATGCTTTGTATGCATTTACAGATTGTGAAGTATCAATCTCACCGAATGCTTGCGTCATCATTGATGAAAAACCGGTTTTTTTAACTGTCAATAGGATATTAAAGTATAATACCACCCAAACGAAGGAATTGCTCCGTAAGGAACTGGAAATTCGGAAGGGAGAGTTATTGGAAAAACTCTTGTTCTCTTCACTAGAAAAGATATTTATTGAAAATCGGATTTACAGGGATATTGAAGAATGCACTACTTGGGATGCGGTGTTGGCAGCTATCGATAAGGGATTGGATCCCTACAAGCCTGATTTCTATCGGACTATCCTCCAAGAAGACTTGGTTCGATTGACAGAGATTAAAATCAAGCGAATATCCAAGTTTGATGCATTTAAAGCGGATGAGTTGATGAAGCGGCTTCAAGATGAATTAAAGGAAGTGAACTACAACCTGAAGCACTTGACCGATTTTGCAATTGCCTATTACCAAAATTTGCTCGATAAGTATGGAAAGGGTAGGGAGCGGAAGACTGAGATAAGGGCATTTGATACCATTCAAGCTGCAGTTGTAGCGGCAAATAATGCCAAATTGTATGTCAATCGGGTAGATGGTTTTGTAGGCTATGGCCTCAAAAAGGACGAATATATTTGTGAATGCTCGGATTTGGATGACATTATTGCTATACGCCGAGACGGAAAATTAATGGTATCCAAAATTCAAGAAAAGGTATTCATGGGAAAGGATATCGTCTATGCAGGTGTATTTCGGAAGAATGACGAACGTATGACCTATAACTTTATTTATTTAGATGGAGGGTCAGGTAGGGCCATGGTCAAGCGTTTCCAAGTAGGGGGGGTGACTCGGGATAAAGAATATGACCTTACTAAAGGAACCAAAGGATCTAAGTTAGTGTACCTAACGGCGAACCCCAATGGAGAGGCAGAAGTTGTGACCGTTTATTTGACGCAAGGTGCGAAGGCAAGAGTAAAGGTTTTTGATTTTGACTTTGCTGACCTTGAAATAAAAGGCCGTGCTGCGGGTGGAAATATATTGACGAGATACCCTGTTCGGAAAGTTCAATTTAAGATGGAGGGGAAATCAACCTTAGGAGGTATCAATATCTACTACGATGCCTCGGTAGGTAGATTAAATACCGATTCAAGGGGCAAGCTAATTGGCAATTTCCTAGGTGATGATAAAATTTTGGTTTGCTACAAAAATGGGGATTATGAGTTAACTAGTTTTGAATTGACCAATCGCTATGAGCCATCAGATGTGCTTTTGATTCAAAAATTTGACTCACAAAAAGTAATTGGTGCCGTCTACTTCGATGGGGCTACTAAAGGGTTCTTTGTGAAACGGTTTTTGATTGAGACCACGACTCTTAATAAGCGATTTAATTTCATTACCGAACACAAACAATCTTACCTCAAATTAGTCACTACCGATTCCCAAGCCCAGGTTTCTGTCACCCTGATTAAAGGGAAGACTGAAGAACAAATGGATTACGACTTAGAAATGTTGATCGATGTGAAAGGTTGGAAGGCTCTTGGCAATAAATTAAGCACACACGAGGTAAAGGAATTGCAATTGATTGAGTCCGAGCAATCCATCGAATCGATGGCTAGTGAGGAAATAGCAGTAGAATCTTCTAATGAGGAGCTGCAGGAAGAACCTGAAGAGGATTTCGAGATAGGAAGTACCCTAACCCTAACTCCAAAGAAAGGGGATGATGAGCAATTAGGGCTATTTTAATTGAATTAGTACGCTATGGGTCAGCAGGAATTCAAACTAGAGTATGGGGACGAGGAATTGATCACTTACCTAGGAAAATACATTACTGCTCATAAAAAGGCTACTATTGATAATGTACTAGCTCAACGAACCCGATTTTTTACTGTTGTTCTTGAAGATATTTTCAAACCACACAATGCTAGTGCAGTCCTTCGGACTTGTGACTGCTTTGGGATTCAGGATATCCACTTGATTGAAAAGACCGATACCTATAAAATCAATCCCTTTGTAACACGTGGCGCTGCTCAATGGGTGGATTTGCATAAATATTTTACCACAGAAGGATCAGCTGTGGATAACTGCTTTGATAGATTACGTTCTGAGGGTTATGTAATTTATGGTACG
>JAURGC010000047.1 GCA_030833985.1 Algoriphagus sp.
CAGGGTTTTGGACACATTTTGAATGTTTCTTCCTTGGCAGGATTGGCTCCCGTCTCTGGATTGAGTTTGTATGCGGCCTCCAAATTTGCCGTGCGGGGATTTTCCTTGTCTGTAGCGGCTGAACTCAAAAAATATGGGGTTTGGGTCAGTGTCATTTGTCCCGATTTAGTGAATACCCCCATGCTTGCATTGCAGTTGAACTACCCTGAGGAAGCCAAGCTTACCTTCAGTGGCCCCAAGCGGGTACTGGGGGTGGAAGAGGTGGTGCAATCGATTCTAGGGGTAATGGAGCGACCTCGGATGCTAGTCTGTATTCCAGAATCTAGGGGACTGCTGGCCAAGATCGCGGGAACCTGGCCTTGGATTGGGGAGATGTTCCGAAAATCACTGGAAAAGAAGGGAGAAAAAGCAATACAAAGTCGAAAAAGCAGTTGAAAAATACCCAATTTTTTAAACTATGATTTGCTTTTGACAGGAGGGGATGGTTCTTGGTTTTTTTCAAAAATTCTCCAACCATTTATTTTTTTGGGAGAAGCTCCCACTTTGAAAGCGAAATAAAAAATAATGCTGCATTATCTCCAATTTGGAAGCTACAAATACAGCGTTTTTAGGTCAAATGAATCGATTTTACTTGTTTTTAGCTCTTTGATTCATCGAATTTGAACCCCTAAAAATTTCTTGCATTTTTTAGTAAAAATTATTGCTGACGAGCAATCTTTTGGCTAGTTTTGAAACAAAGTGGGAAAAAGTGGGAGAAAGTGGTAAATTTTCATTCTTCTTTTCTTACTTTTGTTTACTACATATTCTATCCTTTAGTGCTCCTTCATGTTTAACAGTCAATACGATAGCAAGCTAGATCCCAAAGGTCGTTTGGCATTGCCCGCCAAGATAAAGGCAGCAATTCCTCAGGCCAATGGCATGACGCTCATGCTCCGCATGGCTGAAGATCATTGTTTGGCGCTCTATCCCTTGATAGAATATAAAAAGCTAGAGAGTCAAATTAAATCTCTGAACATCAACAATGCAGAACAACGCATGTTGCAGCGCTCTTTTTTCAATTCCATTGTTGAAGTGGAGTTGGATAGTGCTGGGAGATTGTTGATTCCAAAGCTATACCAAACCTATGCTGGCCTGGAGAAGGATGTGGTGGTCGTTGGCATGGGTACTCGAATCGAACTCTGGAATCCTGAACAGTACCTAAAGAACATTATTGTGGATACGGCGGACTTGTCCAGCCTGATGGAAAAGTACCTCTCCTAAGCGCGATGATAAGCCCGGTATACCATATCCCAGTGATGCTTGACCCTTGCATTGAAGGCTTGGCTATTCTCCCCAATGGAGTTTATGTCGATGTGACTTTTGGTGGAGGTGGTCATGCTAAAGCTATTTTGGCTCGTTTGGAAAGTGGGCAGCTATTCGGCTTTGATCAAGACAGCGATGCGTTGGCCAATGCCCCCCAAGATTCGCGATTCACCTTCGTGCAAGCCAACTTCAGGGATATCAAACGGTACCTGCGTTTGCATGGGGTCAAACAAGTGGATGGGATATTGGCAGACTTGGGTATTTCCTCGCATCAGATAGACGCTCCTGAAAGAGGGTTTTCAACTCGCTTTCAAGGGGATCTAGATATGCGGATGAACCAATCTGCGGAATTAAGTGCCAAAGAGCTACTCGCAAATTACGACGAAGCCGCTCTGCATAAGATTTTGGGGATGTATGGAGAAGTAAAAAATGCCAAAACCCTTGCTCAGGCGATAGTGGCTGAGCGCTCGGTGCACCCATTTGCAACTACAGAGGGCTTTACGGCCTTCTTAAAGCGGTTTGCACCTCGTGGAAAAGAGTTCAAATACTATGCACAGGTATTTCAAGCCTTGCGCATAGAAGTAAACGACGAAATGGGGGCTTTGGAGGAAATGCTGCTAAGTGCGGTGGAGCTTCTGAAGCCTGAAGGACGTCTGGTAGTGATGAGCTACCATAGCTTAGAGGATCGCTTGGTCAAAAACTTGATGTCCAAGGGAAAGTTTCAGGGCGAGGTAGAAAAAGATTTCTATGGAAATCTAATTCGTCCCTTGGAGCCAGTGAGTCGTGGTGCGATTACGGCTTCAGAGGAGGAGGTAGAGCGAAATTCCAGAGCAAGAAGCGCCAAGTTGAGAATTGCAAAAAAAATAGGAAAATGAGTCAGAACACCTTCAAAAAGAAATTAAAAGAAGGGAGCCACCCAAAAGGAGGTTCAAGGAAGACCATTTTCTCTTGGATGGAAGAAAAGTTGGACGTCAAGGGAATTCTTGGAGAAGGGGTGCCTGTCCAATTGTTGCCCCCAGTGGGCTTTATCGCCTTGCTTGCCTTAATCTATATCTACAGCAATTTAACCGCAGAAAATAAAATACGGCAAATAGATAAGGCCCAGCAGCAAGTTGCTGACCTGCGGGCAGATGTGACCACCTTGGAAGCCGAATACATGAAAAGCAGCATGCAATCGGAAGTTGCCAAGCGCGTCGCTGCTTTTGAACTATATGAACTAAATCAACCACCTATCAAAATAACCCGCTCTAAAAAGTGAACATCAAACGCTCCATAGTGATCCGAGTGCGGGTGATTTTCATCCTAGTAGCTTTGGCTGCAGCTGCCATTCCCTACAAAGTAGCCGTGGTTCAATTGATTGAAGGTGATAAATGGAAGGCAAAAGCAGAACAAGTAAATTTTCAATACCGAAAAGTTCCTGCAACTCGAGGTAATATCTACGCTTCGGATGGCAGTTTGCTGGCTACGAGCCTTCCTTTTTACCAAGTTGCCATTGACCCACTGGTCTTGGAGGATAAAAAATTTAAGGATGGTTTGGACTCCTTGGCAACACTATTGGCTAATTTTTACAAAGATAAGTCCCCAACTGCCTACAAGCGCATGTTGCAAGATGCACGATCTAGCCAGAAGCGGTACCTGATGGTCAATCGTCGGCAAATTGATTACCAAGACATGCAATTGATGCGGTCTTGGCCAATTTTTAAAGAAGGGAGAGTTGGCGGCGGAGTCATTTTTGAAAAAATTGAACGACGTTACCAACCCTTCAATTCTCTTGCCAGTAGAACTTTAGGCACCTTAAACCAGGATGGGGTAGGGTCAGGTATAGAATACAGCTTCAACAAGGAACTTAAAGGAGAGGATGGAAAGGCCTTATTTCAACGCTTATCCGGCGGAGTTTGGAAACCACTTTTTGACGTAGATGACGTCAAGCCTCAAGATGGTTACGATCTCCAAACCACCCTAGACGTGATGATTCAAGATGTGGCCGAAACGGCCCTTCGACGGCAACTGATGGATAGAGAGGCTGCTTTTGGGGCCGTTGTTGTCATGGAGGTAGCAACTGGCCATGTCAAAGCAATTTCAAATTTACAGCGCAATGCGGCTGGGACAGGCTATGTGGAAAGCTACAATTATGCTGTAGGGGATATGGGAAGCACCGAGCCTGGTTCTACGTTTAAGCTGGTGTCTATGCTCGCACTACTGGAAGAAAATAAGGTAAGTCCGAATGACTTGATAGAAACAGGAAATGGGGTGCATCGATTTTACAATCAATCCATGTACGATGCCAAGACAGGGGGGTATGGTACCATTACTATACGCCAAGCATTTGAAAAATCTTCTAACGTAGCGATTTCCAAATTGGTAGACCTACATTTTGGTTCTAGTCCTTCCAAGTTTCTTGGATATCTCGATCAAATAGGACTGTCCCAACCTCTCAACCTACAGTTGGCCGGTGAAGGAAAGCCTTATTTCAAAAAACCAGGTACTAAAAATTGGTATGGAACTTCCTTGCCTTGGATTTCTATTGGCTACGAATCCAAATTAAATCCCATCCACACCCTTGCCATTTACAATGCTGTTGCAAACGGGGGGAAGTTGGTGAAGCCCTTATTTGTAAAGTCTGTGGGAAATGGGGCACAGGTGATCGAGACGTACTCACCTCAGGTGCTTAGGGAGGCCATTGCCTCTCCAAAAACCATCAAACAACTGCAAGACTTGTTGCTAGGGGTGGTTGAAAACGGAACCGCAAAAAACATTAAAAACCCCAATTACAAAATTGCAGGGAAAACAGGCACTGCCCAAAAAATCATCAATGGGAAGTACCAGCAAATTTATTACACCAGCTTTGCTGGTTACTTTCCAGCAGATCGTCCTAAATACAGCATGATTGTGGTAATCGATAGTCCAAAAGGAATTGCTGCTTACGGGGGAGATGTTTCT
Source organism: Algoriphagus sp. (assembly GCA_030833985.1). Lineage (GTDB taxonomy): Bacteria > Bacteroidota > Bacteroidia > Cytophagales > Cyclobacteriaceae > Algoriphagus. The sequence goes on from JAURGC010000047.1 coordinate 4,243, forward strand.
GCTCCAGTATTTAAAGAAATTGCAGATAAAATTTTTGCAACAGACTTGGATCTAAATGTGGTAGATCCTTCCAAGATTAAACCATTGGAGGCTCCGGTTTCTAGCTATCCATTCGTAGCCTCGGGTAAGGGGGAGGAACTCCAAAGCATTTTTGACTTCTTAAAGCTTCCGTTAAAATCTCCCTCTCAGGAGGAATGGATAGCAGCAGACCGACTGGAAAACCAGGTAAATCTTCAACTTATTGATACTGAAAAAGCGGTGGTACCTAATGTTTCTGGTATGTCACTTCGTGACGCGCTTTTTATTTTAGAGAATAAGGGATTGCAGGTGAATTTCAATGGAAAGGGACGGGTGATCAGCCAGTCTATTTCTCCTGGAACTGCCCTGATCCCTAATGCCACAATTGATCTAGTCCTTGGATAAATGAACGTGCTCAAAGACATATTGTACAAAGTTTCACTTACTGCCACCTATGGGGATATGGAGCAGAGGGTAAGTGGCTTGGTCTTTGATAGCCGAAAAGTTCAAGAAAATTATGCTTTTGTTGCGGTCAAAGGGACCCAAGTGGATGGACACGACTTTATCTCCCTTGCCTTAGAAAAAGGAGCCACCACAATTATTTGTGAACAACTTCCAGAGGTACTTGCTACGGGGATTACTTACATCCAAGTAGTTGATTCTGCGAAGGCCCTTGGAATTATAGCGTCAAATTTTTTCGGTAATCCCTCTGATAAAATCAAAGTTGTCGCTGTTACGGGCACGAATGGAAAAACAAGTACGGTTACGCTATTGCACCAGTTGTTTGTTCGAATGGGCTACAGCACAGGACTCCTTTCTACGGTAGAAAATAAAATTAACGAGGAAGTAATTCCATCCACGCATACCACCCCTGATGCAATCAATGTGCAAGGCTTACTTCGAAAAATGGTGGATGCAGGTTGTACCCATTGCTTCATGGAAGCCAGTTCCCACGCGATCGTACAAGAGCGCATCGCTGGATTGAAGTTGGCAGGAGCGGTATTTACCAACATCACGCACGATCACTTGGATTACCATGGTACCTTTGATGCCTACATCAAGGCCAAGAAAAAGCTATTTGATGAATTGCCAAAGGACGCCTTTGCACTTGTCAATGGCGATGACAAGCGTGGCGGGGTCATGATTCAAAATTGCCGTGGAACGCTTCAAACCTTCGGAATGAAATCTGCCGCAGATTTTAAAGCCAAAATACTTTCCAATACCATCGAAGGCTTGGAGTTGGAAGTCAATGGAAAACTCATTTGGTTCAGAATGATTGGCTCCTTCAATGCTTATAATTTATTGGGCGTATTGGGCACAGCAGTTTTGCTTGGAGAAGACGAAGACGAGGTGCTACGGGAATTATCTGCAATCAAAGGTGCAAAAGGGCGTTTTGATCGAATTTCGATTGGTGGAATCACCGCAATTGTGGATTATGCGCACACCCCTGATGCACTTGACAATGTATTGAAGACGATAAATGCCTTTCGTACAGGGAACGAGCAACTCATCACCGTAATAGGCTGTGGGGGAAATCGGGATAAAACCAAGCGGCCAATCATGGCTAAAATAGCTGTTTCAGAAAGTACCAAAGCCATTTTTACCTCTGACAATCCAAGATTTGAGGAGCCAGCAGAGATCCTCAAAGAAATGCAAGCAGGAGTCGGGCCAACTGATTTTCGTAAAACTTTGACCATTGAAGATCGCAGAGAAGCCATCAAGACCGCACTCCTTCTTTGTCAAAAAGGAGATATCGTGCTGGTTGCCGGCAAAGGACACGAGGATTATCAAGAAATTAAAGGAGTGAAGCATCCTTTCGATGATGCCGAAGTCGTAACGGAATTATTGACTCAATTAAACGGAAACTGACATGCTCTATCCTTTATTTGACTACTTAGATCGTGTGTTGGATATCCCAGGTACTGGGGTGTTCCGCTATATTTCATTCCGAGCAGGGATGGCAGCCTTGTTCTCCTTGATCATCACCATCACTTTCGGAAGCCACATCATCAATTGGATCCGCAATAGACAAATCGGCGAGACCGTTCGCGACTTAGGTCTGGAGGGTCAAAATCAGAAAAAAGGCACCCCTACCATGGGAGGTTTGATGATGATTGCAGCAATTTTGATTCCTACCCTGCTTTTTGCCAACTTGAATAATATTTATATCCTCCTCCTGTTAGTTACCACTGTTTGGTTGGGACTGATTGGATTTTTGGACGATTACATCAAGGTATTCCGTAAGAACAAGGATGGCCTTCAAGGGAGATTTAAAATCGTAGGCCAAATTGGTATCGGTATTATCGTGGGTGCCACCTTGTACTACCACGACGACGTAGTGATTCGTGAGTTTTCTACCCCTGTTTCTGTGGAAAGTGGTGTGATTGAAACTCCTGCTTTTCAGGACACCAAAGCCTTAAAAACAACTATCCCTTTCTTCAAAAATAACGAACTCAACTACGAAGATTTCCTTGGATTCCTGGGTGATTCCATGACTCCAGTACTTTACATTTTTGTTGCAATTTTCATCATTACGGCAGTATCTAACGGCGCCAATATTACCGATGGCATTGATGGACTGGCAGCAGGAACCTCTGCCATTATCGGTTTGACTATAGCCATATTCGCCTACTTGAGCGGTAACGCCATTTTTTCTCAATACCTCAACATCATGTACATCCCCAATTCTGGGGAACTGGTAATCTTCACGGCTGCTTTTATCGGTGCTTGTGTGGGATTCCTTTGGTACAACTCTTACCCGGCTCAGGTTTTTATGGGCGATACGGGATCCTTGATGCTAGGTGGGGTGATCGCTGTCTTGGCTTTGACCTTGCGGAAAGAACTTCTTATCCCGATTCTTTGTGGGATATTTTTGATAGAAAATCTGAGTGTGATGATTCAGGTGGGCTATTTCAAATACACAAAGAAAAAATATGGAGAAGGACGTCGGGTTTTTCTGATGTCCCCACTCCACCACCATTACCAGAAAAAAGGAATTCACGAATCCAAGATCGTAACCCGTTTTTGGATCGTAGGGATCCTCCTTGCAGTTATCACATTAGCCACCCTCAAACTAAGGTAAACCAAATATGAAGCGCCTAGTCGTCCTCGGAGCCGGAGAAAGTGGGTTGGGAGCAGCAATGCTTGCCAAGCGGGAGGGCTATGCCGTTTTTGTTTCTGATGGTGGAAGCATTGGGGAGGCACGTAAAGCGCAACTTCTAACTGCAGGAATTGAATTTGAAGAAGGCAAACACAGCGCGACTCGTATTTTAGATGCCGACCTGATTATCAAAAGTCCAGGGATTCCCACTTCCATACCCGTGGTGCAACAAGCGATTAGTCGAGGAATTTCCGTAGTGGATGAACTAGAATTTGCTAGCCGATTCAGCAAAGGGAAGGTGATTGCCATTACTGGCACCAATGGAAAGACCACCACCACTTTATTGACTTACCATCTTCTTAAAGAAGCAGGATGGGATGTAGGACTTGCTGGAAATGTAGGCAAAAGTTGGGCTGGACAATTGGTAGAACAAGATCGTGCCTGGTGGGTCATCGAGATTTCCAGTTTCCAGATTGATGGTTTGGTGCGTTTGAAGCCGCATATCGCCCTCTTGACCAATATTACTCCAGATCATTTAGATCGCTACCATTACCAAATGGATCGCTACATCGATTCCAAGATGGCCTTGTTTAAAAACATGAATCAGGCCGAGGCTGCAATTCTCAATTTGGAAGATCCTTTTTCAAAAATAGGGCTAGATCGAGCGCCTATTCAGGCCTCTAAGTATGAGATTTCATTGGACAAAAAACCTAGTCAAGGTGGGTTTACTGACGGAGAAGTATTGGTTTTCCAGGTGGCTGACGTTCAGGCAACTATTCCTGTTGCTGCTTTGACGATTCAAGGGAAACACAATCTTCTTAATGCCCTAGGTGCTGGAGTGGCTGCTCTTTTGTCGGGATTGTCAGCGAATCAGTTGCTTAGCGGCTACGAATCTTTTAAAAATGCGGCCCATCGTATGGAGCAGATTCGTGTTTTGGATGGCGTACGTTATATCAATGATAGTAAAGGCACCAATGTGGAAGCCACGTTTTACGCATTGGGCAGCTTCAAGGAGCCCATTGTATGGATTGCTGGAGGGGTGGATAAGGGCAACGATTATACTCTATTGATTCCATTAGTAAAAGGTGGAAAAGTAAAGACATTGATTTGTTTGGGTAAAGACAATGAAAAGTTGAAAACCGTATTTAGACCTCATATAGGTCAGATTTTAGAGACCCAAGATTTACGTGAAGCAGTCGCATGGGCACAAGAAATTGCCGAAGTGCAAGAGGTGGTTCTTTTATCTCCAGCCTGTGCAAGTTTCGACCTCTTCAAAAATTACGAAGACCGTGGAGAACAGTTTAAAGTAGCTGTCAACGAATTACCCCAAAAGCTAAGCGCATGAATCAGGTAAAAGCATGGATAGATGAACACTTTAAAGGAGATCCGATCATTTGGGCGATTGTGATTTTACTTTCTATGTTCAGTATTCTGGTAGTGTATTCTGCCACAGGCACCCTTGTGTACAAGGCCAAAGAAGTGAATACTGAGCAATACCTTCTTCGACATTCCACACTAGTGATTACCTCCTTGGTGGTCATGTGGCTTGCCCATAAAATGCCCTACCGCAAGTATGCTCTTTACGCACGGCTTTTCATGTTTCTATCCATACCCTTGCTGGTGGTGACCTATCTCTTTGGATCCAACATCAATGAAGCCAATCGCTGGTTGATGATTCCAGTTATTAATCAAGCATTTCAGCCTTCTGATTTGGCTAAGCTTTCTTTGATTGCTGCCTTGGCGGCGATGCTAGCCAAGCGTCAGAATAACATTCAGGATGTGACTCGCACCCTCCTTCCCATTACGATTTCTATTGGAATAATTTGTGCCTTGATTGGAATGGCCAATATGTCTACCGCGATCTTACTGCTGATTACTTGCTTATTGATCATGTTTATTGGTCGAGTACCTCTCAAGCAACTAGCGCTTGTGGTGACGGTGGGCTTGATTGGCTTATCCATTGCCATGATGACTGGCCAACGGAGGGGAACATTCTTTGCGCGAATAGAGACTTTTATGGATTCTAAAAATGACGACAGTAAGGTGCCTTTTCAAGCAGAACAATCTTACATCGCCATTGCCACTGGAGGAATTACAGGAAAAGGTCCTGGAAATAGTGAGCAACGAAACACCCTTCCTCACCCCTATTCTGATTTTATCTATGCCATAATTATTGAAGAATATGGCATGGTAGGTGGCGTGTCTGTACTCTTCCTTTATTTGGCCTTGCTCTACCGCGGGATGCGGATTGTAGCCAATTCCAACAAGGCATTTGGCGGACTACTTTCTGCCGGTTTAAGCTTTGCCTTGGTCATTCAGGCCTTAGTCAACATGGCGGTAGCCGTGGGGCTTGGGCCGATTACAGGGCTTCCCCTTCCTTTATTGAGTATGGGAGGAACCTCTTTGATATTTACTGGAACTGCATTAGGGATTATACTAAGTGTTAGCCGTGGAGATCATCAGGATGAGGCCTTGGCCTCGGCAGATGAATCAAAAAAAATAAATCGATTACAAACTGCTTAACTAAATTTCTATCAACGCGAAATCTACATATCGAATTCTTATCAGTGGCGGAGGTACCGGTGGACATATCTATCCAGCTTTAGCCATTGCCAATGCTTGGATGGAAAAGCATCCCAACACGGAGATTTTATTTGTAGGTGCTCAAGGAAAAATGGAAATGCAGAAAGTGCCAGAGGCTGGATATTCCATCAAAGGACTACCGGTGGTTGGATTTCAACGAAAATTGACACTCGCTAATTTAAGTTTTCCTATCAAACTTTGGAGAAGCCTTCGTTTGGCTTCTCGGTTAGTTAATGAGTTTCAGCCTCAATTGGTAGTAGGGGTAGGGGGATATGCCAGTGGCCCAGTAGTGTATGCGGCACAATCTAAAAGGATACCTACCCTCTTGCAGGAGCAAAATTCCTATGCTGGCTTGACCAATAAAATCTTGGCAAGGAAGGCGGCGAAAATTTGTGTAGCCTATCCCGAGATGGAACGCTATTTCCCTAAAGGAAAATTAAAACTAACAGGAAATCCTGTCCGAAAGGATTTGCTAGACCTATCTGGAAAAAAGGAACTAGGTATTCAAAAATTTGGATTGGATCCACATCGGAAAACCGTGTTGGTTTTGGGAGGGTCCCTGGGTGCTCGGACGCTCAACCTTGCGATGGTTCACCACATGGTAAACTTGGAAAAAGAAGGGTATCAAGTGCTCTGGCAAAGTGGAAAATTTTATTTCAAGGAGATGGAGTTGGCACTCGCAACAGTAGGATTGACTCATATTCACTTACAAGAGTTTATCAGCGAGATGGATCTGGCCTATGCAGCCGCAGATGTGATCGTCTCTCGGGCTGGAGCGCTTTCCGTTTCCGAGCTCTGCTTGGTAGGGAAGCCAGTCATCTTTGTTCCTTCACCGAATGTAGCGGAGGACCATCAAACCAAAAACGCAACTGCTTGTGTGAAGCAGGGTGCGGCAGTACTCCTGGCAGATGCAGATGCGGTCACTAAGTTTAAGGAATACATTGACGATTTACTTCAGCACGAGGATAAAGCAAATGCCTTGGCAGAAGCACTAAAAAAATTGGCGATGCCGGATGCGGCAAATGCCCTGGTACATGAACTAGAACTGTTACTAAAATGATAGCCAAAGGGATACATAGCGTATTTTTTCTTGGAATCGGTGGCATTGGCATGAGTGCCTTGGCTCGCTGGTTTAAGCAGGAAGGCTATGCCGTTGGAGGGTACGATAAGACCCCATCCCCACTTACAGAGGCTTTAGTAGTGGAAGGAATGGAAGTTATTTTTACTGATGAGGTTGCTACTGTACCAATTCAATACCGGGCCCATCCGGAAGAAGTGTTGGTGGTCTGGACTCCAGCGATACCAAAGGACGCTGTCTTGCTTCACTTTTTCCAGCAGGGGTTTTTATTAAAGAAAAGAGCGGAGGTATTGGGTATGATTACCAAGGACCAGTACACCATTGCTGTGGCAGGGACGCATGGGAAGACCAGTACCTCGTCTTTAGTGGCTCATTTGTTAAAGGTTGCTGGCAAGCCTGTTACTGCCTTTTTGGGAGGAATTACACAGAATTACAACAGCAATCTCATTCTTTCTGGCAAATCCAAGGAAGCGCTAGTAGTTGTGGAAGCAGATGAATTCGATCGATCCTTTTTACAATTGCACCCGAATGAAGCGGTGCTGACCAGTGTAGATCCTGATCATCTTGATATTTATGGGGACGAGCAAACTATCCTAGCAGGGTTCAGACAGTTTTTAAACTTAGTAGATAAAAAGGGAAGGATTTACCTTCAGAGTCATGCTTATTACCGACTTGGTGATTCGGGTATTCCTACCTCAAACCTGCAAGAATATGGCCTTCGTTCTGATGGAATTCATGCAGAGAACATCATAGCACGACCCAATTCCTTTGTGTTTGATTATTTTGGTGGAAAGCATCAAATCAAAGGCTTGGAGCTGGCGATTCCGGGCTTCCATAATGTGGAAAATGCACTTGCTGCCATCGCCATTGCATTGATGCATGGAGCGAGTGAGTTACAAATTCGTGACGGGATAAAGTCCTTCCGTGGGGTAAAGCGCCGCTTTGAAATTCATTCGTCGGTGCCCGGCAAAATTTATATCGATGATTATGCACATCATCCAGAAGAAATAAAGGCATGTCTAAGCTCGGTACGGGCCATGTATCCTTCTCAGCAAATAACGGTGATTTTTCAACCACATTTATATTCACGTACCCTTGATTTTGCATCGGGATTTTCGGAGAGTCTTTCGTTAGCCGATGTGGTAGTGCTTTTACCGATTTATCCTGCTCGTGAGCTTCCTATTCCGGGCGTAGAATCTGAAATGCTTTTGGCTGCCATACAGGCTAGCAAGAAAGTATGTATCCATAAATCCGATGTGCTGGAATTCCTTCAAAAAAGTTCCCCGGAGGTAGTAGTGACTTTGGGCGCAGGGGACATTGATCGGCTTGTTCCTGGTATTGTAGCATGGACCAATTCTAGACCTAACTCCCATGATCATGAATAAGGCAAAAATCAAGAAGGTGCTTGGGATTGTACTAGGCTGTCTATTGGCAGGAGGATACATTGGGTTTGTAGAAAAGCAAAATTTGGTCAAGACCTATTCGAAAATAGAAGTGGATTTGGAGGCTGTAAGCGGCGTTTATTTTGTGGAAGAAGAGGAAATACGGAGGGTAATAGCTTCCTCATTTCCAGAATTGAAACCGGGACTACTCTTGCAAGAAATTCCTTTAAAAGCATTAGAGAATAGATTGCTAGGGCATCCATTTATTCGTTCGGTGGAGGCTTTTGTAGATCAGCAGGGGATTGTAAAGGTGAGTTTAACCCAGCATGAACCAATTGCGCGGATAGCAAGACCAATGGGAGCAGATGGGTACCTGACCAAGGAAGGTTTGCTAATCGCCACTTCGCCTTCGTATACGAGTAGGGTGCTCATTCTTCAAGGGGAATACATATCCCTACTCATGGACCAAGGCAAGTTGGATGAGATGCCTGAATTAATGCCTTTGGTCCAGTTTATTACGCAGGATAAATTTTGGAATGCTCAGGTAACAGAGCTAGAAATCAATGCAAGGAATGACGTTCGAATTCACCAACAAGTAGGCGAACAGGTGATTGAGTTTGGGGATGCGCTTGATTTTGAAAGCAAGTTTGATCGCTTAAAGGTGCTCTATCAAGAGATATTACCTCGAAAAGGCTGGGATGCCTACCAGCGAATTAGTCTAAAATATAAAAATCAAATTGTTTGTGAATAAAGCTTGGATATGGAAAATGACAAACTAATTGTAGGTCTGGACATTGGGACCACCAAAATTTGCGCCATTATAGGTCGTAAAAATGAATTTGGTAAACTGGAAGTTCTTGGAATGGGCAAATCCGTTTCGGATGGGGTGGAACGTGGGATAGTGACTAATATTGAAAAAACAGTCCATGCCATTGAAAAGGCCGTGGAGGAGTGTGCCAACATGGCGGAGGTGGACATTGCCGAAGTTATTGTTGGAATTGCTGGACAGCATATTCAAAGCAAAATCATGCATGGTAGCATCATGCGCCAGCCTACAGAAGATGAAATAACGGTGGAGGATGTGCAGCGGCTCACTGCAGACATGCACAATATTGTCGTTCCTCCAGGGAACAGCATCATCCATGTAATGCCTCAAGATTATACCGTCGATTACGAAGGTGGAATTAAGGATCCTGTCGGCATGTCAGGCAATAAGCTGGAAGCTGATTTCCACATTATTACTGCCCAGACTACTGCCATCAACAACATCAATAAATGTGTCAAGCGAGCGAATCTATCTTCCAAGCAGTTGATTCTTGAGCCCTTGGCAAGCTCACTATCCGTCTTAAGTGAAGAAGAAAAGGAAGCAGGGGTTTGTTTAATCGATATCGGAGGAGGTACTACAGACATTGCCATATTTTACGAAAACATCATCCGTCATACAGCAGTGATTCCTCTGGGAGGAAACATCATTACTTCAGATATAAAGGAAGGATGTATGCTGATGCAAAACCAGGCAGAATTGTTAAAAACCCGTTTTGGAAAGGCAATTGCGGCCGAAGCCAATCCCAATGAAATTGTATCTATTCCGGGATTGCGGAATAGAGCTCCAAAAGAAATCTCTATTCGAAACCTCGCCTCCATTATCCAAGCACGGATGGAGGAAATCATTGAAATCGTTCAGAATGAAATCATTCAAAGCGGCTATTACAAAAAATTAGCAGGGGGAATAGTCCTCACTGGAGGAGGTTCGCAAATGCAATTTATTTCCCAGCTATTTGAGTACATGACGGGTTTGGATACTCGGATCGGCTATCCCAATGAACATCTCGGTAAGTCTGTCCTAGAAGAAGTCAAAAGTCCTATGTATGCGACTACGGTAGGATTGGTGCTAGCAGGATTCAAGTCTTTAGATACACGGGAAGAGATGTATCAAAATCGCCGTGCGAATACAGGTGTGAAGCCCAAGCAAGTCCAAGGAAGAGAAGGCTTATCCAAAGATTTCTTTAAAAGTATTGGAGAGCGCTTGAAAGGGATTATTTCAGATGATATTGGAGACGATTCTTCCTACAGCTAATTAACCCATTCCATTAAAAAATTAATTCACCAATTATAACTATGTCAGATAACATGAAAGATTACAGATTTGATCTCCCCAAGAATCAAAAGTCCATCATCAAGGTCATTGGTGTGGGTGGTGGCGGTAGTAATGCCGTCAATCACATGTATGGCCTAGGGATTAAGGATGTGGAGTTTGTCGTGGTCAACACAGATGCCCAGGCCTTAAAATCTAGCCCCGTACCTTTGAGGCTTCAATTAGGAGCTAATTTAACCGAGGGTCTTGGTGCAGGAGCAAACCCAGAACAAGGAAGAAGTGCAGCCTTGGAATCTGAAGAAGAAATTCGTGAGCTGCTTGCAGACAACACCAAAATGGTCTTTATCACAGCCGGTATGGGCGGTGGTACTGGTACGGGTGCCGCTCCGATTGTAGCTCGAATTGCCAAAGAGTTAAATATCCTTACTGTGGGTATTGTAACTGCTCCCTTTATGTTTGAAGGGAAAAAGAAAATGGCTGTTGCACAAGCAGGTATCGAATCCCTTCGTGAAAATTGCGATACAGTACTAGTAATTCTTAACGACAAGCTTCGTGAGATATATGGCAATTTGGCCATCCGTACAGCATTTAGCAAAGCGGATGATATCTTAAGTACTGCAGCACGTTCTATTGCGGAAATCATCACCATCCACCAGGATGTAAACGTGGATTTTGAGGACGTAAAAACTGTGATGAAGGATGCCGGTGCCGCAGTAATGGGATCGGCTACCGAAGAGGGGGAAGGACGAGCCATTCGTGCAGCTGGAGCAGCAATTTCTTCTCCTTTACTCAATAACGTGGATATCAAAGGAGCTCAAAAAATCTTGCTTTCCATTATGTCTGGGGAAGACGAGGAGCTATCAATGGACGAGCTAAGCGATATCACGGAATATATCCAAGAAAAAGCTGGTGATAATGCAGAAGTAATTTTTGGTCAAGGAATTGATCCTGAATTGGGAAGTGCGATTCGTGTAACAGTCATTGCGACAGGATTTGAAATGGACCGCCTTTCAGTGCCTCCAAGAACGAGTTCCGATGCGGCTCCTGTTTCTGCTTTTGCTTCTCCTGCCCCAGTGGCAAACGAAGCCCTAGCTCCCTCTCCAGAACAAATCAAAACAGTCATTAATCTTGACTCAGGAAAATCTGAGCAAGTAAGAGAGGAGCCAATTGCTGGAGGAACTTCCTTTTCCTTTTCCTTTCCAAAAGCCCCTGTTGTCGTGACGACTCCGACAAATGAAGACGAAAAAGTAGAGGAGGAAGAGTTTTCTTTTGAAATTCAACCTGTAATGGAAGGGTCAATTCCTGTGTCGGCAGCTCCAATTGTGGAGGATGAAACCGTAGAGGAAGAAAAAATCGTGCATAACCTCTACGAGGAGCATGAAGCGCCAGTAACTTCGAATACGTTGGTTCAAGAACAACCAGTTGCTCCCGTCTTTGGAAATGACTATTACGAACAAATGAAGTTACGAGCAATTCAACGTGCTCACGAGCGTTTTGAAAAACTGAAAGGAGGGCGTTCGTTGCCTACTGCTTCAGATGATTTAACTGAAAAAATGGAGGTGCCTGCCTACCAGCGTAAGAATGTAGTACTCAATGAGCCACAGCATAGTTCCGAATCAACACTAAGCAGGTTCAATCTCAATGAGGAGAACGAGATTTTGGGAAATAATCGATTCTTGCACGACAACGTGGACTAATTCCTAAAAGTCGAGCAACATGTCTGCTTGGGTATGTAGTAGTTCTACATACAGCCTGTTGGTGAGCAGGTTATCTGACATATTTTGCTCTATTCTAGCCAATTTAGGCTTGAGAGCAAGAACATGCATACCCAAGTAATGGAAGATGTCGGTGAGGTGGCTCATAGCGATGCCACCCCCGCCAATTCCTGACGAAAGCCCTACCAAGGCACACTTTTTATTCAAGAACGAATTGGGATAGGTCATCCCATCAATGAATGTTTTGAGAATCCCAGGAAAGGACCCATTGTACTCTGGCACGATAAATACATACTTTTTTCCTTCTTTTACCCGATCATGAAAGGCATTGAACTCTGGATTTTTTCCATTATTTTCAAATAAGGCAGTTGCCGTAAAATCTGCAGGCAAATCCGAGATGTAAAGAATTTCAGCGTCCACTCCCTTTTCTTTTAAGATATTCTGGTAAAGGGAAGCTAGCGTACTCGAAACTGAATTTTTACGGTTGGTGCTGACAATAATTTTAATCATAAAGGGGATTTTATCTCCTTTATACACTCAAGTATCCTTAAAAGTTCGAACAAACAGCTAAAAAATTATCTTTAAATAAGCGGACAAAATTTTAAATGGACTACAAACAGCAAGTTGAACTGGCTACGGCCTACATCCAAGGAATCCATTCCGACCAAGTAGCAATCGGTATTATTTTAGGTACCGGACTCGGAAATTTGGCTTCTCAGATCGAAGTGGACTTGGAAATCCCCTATCAGGAGATTCCCTATTTTCCACTTTCTACTGTAGAAAGTCATAGTGGCACCTTACTTTTTGGCCGTTTGGGAGGAAAAAAAGTGTTGGCCATGAAGGGGCGCTTCCATTATTACGAAGGGTATTCTATGAAGGAAGTTACCTTTCCGATTCGAGTGATGCGTTTGCTGGGTGTAGAAACCCTACTGGTATCCAATGCCTCAGGGGGGTTAAACCCCACACATGCTGTTGGTGAGGTAATGGTGATTGCAGATCACATCAATTTATTTCCTGAAAACCCCCTGCGTGGAAAAAACTACGAAGATTGGGGCCCACGATTTCCAGATATGAGTGTGCCTTATTCCAAACGATTGATTGACTTGGCCTTGCGGATTGCGCATGAAAAGGGGATCAAGCTGCATACTGGAGTGTATTGCGGCGTAGAGGGCCCAAACTTGGAGACCCCCGCTGAATACATCCACTTGCGAACTATTGGTGGAGATGCAGTAGGCATGAGCACCATTCCAGAGGTATTGGTGGCTCGGCATTCAGGGATGGAAGTTTTTGGCTTGTCCGCCATTACGGACCTGGGTGTACCTGGTAAAATCCATCAGGTCTCCCTAGAGGATGTAATCGCTGCTGCAGCCTTGGCAGAACCCCTCATGAGTCAAATTTTCTTTGAACTAGTACGTAGGTTGAATTAGCCTATTTCTTTATCCCCATGTAATCCACGACCAGGTAACTCAGGGCTCGGACGCCCAGTAGGAATCCACTTTCATCCAAGTAAAAGTCTGGCGTGTGGTGGGAGGGTGTTTTGAGGGGATCAGCACCTGGCTTCATGCCGCCCAAGAATACAAATACTCCTGGCTTTTCGTTTTGGAAGAAGCTAAAGTCTTCCGAACCCGTCATCGGGTCCATCAAAATCAAATTTTCTTTTCCAGCGGCAGCATGGAGCGATGGAAGCATGGTCGCTGTCAAAGCCTCGTCGTTGATCGTGGCTGGGTAGAGCTTGAGAATGTTGACCTCTGCTTTTGCACCAGCGCTTTCGGCTATATTGGTAGCGATTTCATTGATTCTGCGGTGTACGAGTGCTTGTTGTGCTTCACCAAAGGTGCGGATGGTCCCGATGAGTTCTACTTTTTCAGGAATAATATTGTGGCGAATTCCTCCATGAATAGCACCAACAGTAACTACTGCTGGGTTTTCGGTCACATTGACACTGCGGGAAAGAATCGTTTGTAAGCCAGTAATGATTTGTGCTGAGGTGACGATAGGATCTACTCCAGACCAAGGGGAAGCACCGTGGGATTGGGTTCCGTGTACGTTGATGCCCAGGATATCTACTGCGGCCATGGTTGGCCCTGGACGGTAACCAATTTTTCCAGCTTCTATCTGTGCCCATATGTGCAAACCGAAAATCGCATCTACGTCTTTCATCACCCCTTCTTGCACCATCAATTCGGCTCCTGCCATGGGCACATCGGATACGCCCTCTTCTGCCGGTTGGAAGATAAACTTCACCGAGCCTTCCAATTGGTTTTTGTGTGCTGCCAATACCTCAGCCACTCCCATTAAGATGGCGGTGTGGGAATCGTGTCCACAGGCATGCATCACACCCGTTTGCTGCCCATTGTAGGTAGCGGTGACGGTGGATTTGAAAGGCAAGTCTACACGCTCGGTTACCGGAAGGGCATCCATATCGGCACGAAGTGCCACCATGGGACCCGGTTTGCCTCCTCGAAGTACACCCACTACTCCAGTTACTGCCACATTTTCATTTACTTCCATACCTAGGGAGCGGAGGTGAGCAGCGACGATTTTTGCGGTGCGTACTTCCTGATTTCCAAGTTCGGGATGCTGGTGAAAATCCCGTCTCCATTCGATGACTTTGGACTCCACCCCCTGGGCTTTCTGGTCAATGCTGGGACGAAGCTTGGACTGACTGAGGGCAGTAGTTGCAATCAAGAGTAGGGGAAGGATGATTTTTTTCATGGTCATTTCAAGGGCTTATTCAATTCAAACAAATGTAATAGATTTTAGTAAATGCATGAGTTTTCCGTGGCTTTGGGAGGTCTAAAAAGCAAAAAACCCCATTCCTGCATTTGGGATGGGG
>JAURGC010000104.1 GCA_030833985.1 Algoriphagus sp.
AAATAACTGCGATCCCGTATTATACCTGGGCCAATCGCGGGCAAAATGAAATGCAAGTTTGGCTTCCTACAAAAATTCAGGAAGTGAAAATCATTCGATAAAACTGGAAATTACCAGAACTAGATTAAGGCTTTCGTATCGCTTGAAATTTTATTCGGTAAGTGAGCAGCAAAATTTGGTGACTTAATCCAATCGGGAGCTGTACACTCGTCACTCACTACCGTTGCTTTGTGGTACAACTTTAAATTTTCCGCATTACGTTTATTAGGATATTTCCGGATCACAAACCGCTTGCTTGACTATTTTTACCCCTTTGAAGGATTCGCTTTTCTCTAATCTTTTCACTTCTATAGTAACCCAAAGGATCGGCTTCCCCTCCACTTTGAATTCTAGCTTCCCTGACCAAAGATCTTACGTCCGTTAAATACGCATCTTGAAGTATTTCTTGCGCCCCTACCACATCTCCTTCCAACTGACATTGACTTAGTTTTTTACGATCTACTAAAAGCGATTTAGCATAGGCCTGAGAAATAGACTCCAAAGCCTGAATTAAGTCTTCCAAAGGGTCTTTGGTGGTATGGCTTGCATCGATCATCCAAGAAATACTTTCCCAAGTCTGGGTCTTTTCCTCGGCTCCGTTGACCAGTTCACAGAAAATCAAAAACAGCTGATAGGGTTTGATACTTCCTGTGCTCAAATCATCGTCTCCATATTTACTGTCATTGAAGTGAAATCCTGCCAACATGTTCTGATGCATCAGTGTCGCCACAATCTGTTCGATATTGGTATTGGGGAGGTGGTGACCTAAATCCACCAAAACCTTGGCCTGCTCTCCGAGCTGCCGGCAAATCAGTGCTGCTGTACCCCAATCCGGAATCACCGTATGGTAAAAATTCGGTTCGTAGGGCTTGTACTCCAATAAAAGCTTCCAGTCCGCCGGTAAGCCGGAAACTATTTCCTGAAGTGATTCGGTAGTCCATTGAAGTGCCTTTCGGATATGCGCCTGACCAGGAAAGTTACTTCCATCTGCCAACCATACCGTAAGCCCTTTGCTACCCAATTCTTTCCCAACTTCGATCACAAAAAGATTATGCTCCACAGCCTGCTTTCGAATATCATCTGCTGCATTACTTAAGGAGCCCATTTTATACGTCAAAGGCTGTCCATAATCTTGAAAAGTGTTTGAATTCATGGCATCAAATCTGATATGGAGATCTGCTGCCTTTTGTTTAATCAACTGAATATCTTGAGGGATATCCCAAGGAATATGGAGGGAAACAGCATCCGTTCGCTTGGTCAACTTGGCCAGAAGCCCAATATCCTCCAGTTTTTCTTCGAGATTTCTTGGTTCACCACCGATCAGAAATCTCCCAAATCTCGTTCCTCCAGCACCTAAAGCCCAAGAAGGAACAGCAATCTGAAACGAGGCTATTTTTTGAATTAAAAATTGGATAGCTAATCCCCTTTCGCTTAACTGTTCGGATAGGAGGGCAAGGGATTTTTGGTGAAAGTCGGTTGGCATTTTTGGCTTTATTGTTACAGGTTTCGGTAATTTCTGACCTAGGGTCCAATTTTTCAAAAACTAGAGCTAGAATTAATTCCTCTTAAAAATTAAAATTGCTCACTTTTTGATGGTTTATTGATCCAAAATGGTGCCGTCACAAACCAAAGCACCATACCGATACCCATATACCCTTTCATTAGACTCAATTCTAGATTCCCAACAAAGAAGACAATCGGTGGCACAAGGGTGAGCGCCAAGCCAAGGAAAGATCCTGTTTTTAGTAGAATTTTCATGGGTTTATCATTTTTTTATATGCTATTACCTCAGTTTAAACCTTCTATTCATCTCAAGATGAACTTTTTTATCGAATCCCTTATCCTAGAGGAGACGATTTAGCAAGTGGATATTTTATTTTTGAAAGCACGACGAAAATTGCAATTGCCACAAACCATCCCGGTAGTCCTAGAAAGAAAATTTCTACCCCATAAATAAAATTCAACCCCAAGCAAAACACCAAGGTTAAAACCCAGCTTAGCAAGGCTGGAATACTAAAAACAGACTTGGAATTCAACGCCGCTTCAGATTGGAAACCCATTTTCTTGGAAAAATAAAAATCCGCAAAAATTACTGCCCCCATCGGCATTAGCAGCAACCCATACAAGGCCACAAAATCCAACAACTTCATCACCAAAGCCGGAAAACAAGCAGCCAAACTAGTCACTACCCCTACACTAGCTGTAATTTTCCAAGTTGAAACCTTTGGAAAAATCGCCTGTAGTGCTAGTCCAGCTCTATAAATTGTAGGATTGGCAGTAGTCCAACCTGCGATCACCACACAAATCGCCCCAGCAATTCCTAGGGTCTTGTATGCAATGGCTCCTGGAGCAAATTCCTGTGAAGCAGAATCGGCCTGAAGAAATACCGAATAGAGAATCCCAGATGCGATCCACGCTACAAAATGTCCTAAAAAAACTCCTGCGAAGGAATAAAATCCGTAGGTCCAAGACTTTGCATAGCGAAGAATGGTCAAGTCTGACATCCCAATGTGCATGGCCATATTGCAAAACCAGGCAAAAAAAATCGTATGCCAAATCGTGAATTTGGACATGCCCGCAAGAGGAACTCCATTCCAAATCACTTCTTGAGCAATGCGAATCAAACTTTCAAATGAGCCCACCCCGAGTTGAGCCAAACCCACAATAGCTGCTGCAAAGAAGACCAATATCATCCAAGGAGACATCACATTTGCAAATCTGGACACTTGAGTGTATCCCTGAATTGCCACTAACGTAATCACTCCGCCCATTAAAAATACAGTCAATATCCAGCCTGGCGTCCTTGGCAACCAGTCTGATAGGGTGGGCATCTCAAGGTCAAAAGGGATTCCCACAGCTGTAGCTGAAACAGCAATCATTGACCCGGCAAGAAAACAGAACATTAATGAGTTGACAAGATTGTACCAGCGCACCACATTTTTGCCTGCTATTCGCTCCAATTGATAATACAAGGTGAGCCGCTTGGAGGCTGCAATTGGCCCTGTAATCAATCCCCAACTCAGCACTGCCAAGAGATTTCCAATCAATAATCCAAATACGAGGTCTCCGGCCGATACTCCATGTGCCACAAACAAGGGACCAATGACAAACTCGGTCCCAGCTGTATGTTCGCCTGCATACATTCCCAAAAAACTTTTCGCTCCTTTCAGACTGCCACTCGGAATCGGAGTGCGCTCAAATTCGTTGGTCTCACCAACTACCTTTTTTAAAAACGAATTGCTCATTGAAAATTAATTAGTTGATTATCCGTAATTCTGCCAAATTGATAGCTCAAGAGCACATTGGTTTCTTCTTTGGCCTGGCCAAAGGAAGCCCAATACAACCCGAATGAAAGCAGAAAAATAAGGCTAGACTTTTTCATCAAATTGGAAAGAATAAGCAATGCTTCAACTCCTAAGCATTTAAAGCAAATGCCAGAATTGTACTTTTTTGCATATCAAATTAAAAAATGGAGCACTCTTTCCCAAATAAAATATCGTATCCGAAAAAGGTTTTCCTTGTTCCGAGGATGTCCTCTGCTTTGGTTGCTATTCAGTTGACCCTCATGAGACAAAAAACAGGTTTTGAATGGGATGGAACCTTACGACAATCAGTTAGTAGGCATTGGCCAAAAAAACAATTTTTACTACTCCATTTTATTACTAACTTTTTAATCAAGATCCCTAATCCATGAAAAATCTCTCTCTTTTACTCTCTTGTTTCTTGTATTTCAGTGCCTTTGCACAGGGAAATTTGCCAAATCAAGACCCCCCCAACATCGTCCTTATTTTTATGGATGACCTGGGGTATGGAGACCTAGAAGCCTATGGAGGCTATCCACAGCAGACCCCACACCTGAATGCACTCGCTGCTTCTGGGATGCGATTTACTAATTTCTACGCAGCCCAGGCCGTCTGTAGTGCCTCTAGAGCGGCCCTACTTACAGGCTGCTACCCCAATCGACTGGGCATCTCTGGAGCACTTATGCCCTGGTCCACCACAGCTCTGAATCCCGAGGAAGAAACCCTCGCCACCCTCGCAAAAAAGAAAGGGTACCAAACCGGCATGATTGGAAAATGGCACCTCGGCGCAAAAGTCCCTTACTTACCCACCTCCTATGGCTTTGATTCCTATTTTGGCCTTCCCTATTCGAATGACATGTGGCCAGTAGGCTTCGATGGAAAGCCGATAACGGACACGGCAGACCGCAAATACAAGTATCCTCAGCTCTTCCTAATTGAAGACAATGATCCCGTGATACCCATCCGAACACTAGAAGACCAAGCTCAACTTACCCACCTATACACCCAACGAGCAGTAAAATTTATTGAGCAGCATAAGGAGGATCCCTTCTTCTTGTACCTTGCACACTCCATGCCCCATGTACCCATTGCGGTGTCTGATCCCTACAAAAACAAAACTGGAGCTGGGCTATTTGCAGATCTGATGACCGAAATAGATGATTCTATTGGAGAAGTAATGGCTGCACTTACCAAAAATGGCCTCAGCCAAAATACGCTGGTTATCTTTACAAGTGACAATGGCCCCTGGCTAACCTTTGGCAACCATGCCGGCAGCAGTGGAGGCCTTCGAGAAGGGAAGGGTTCGGCTTGGGAAGGTGGGGTACGTGTACCCTGTATCGTGAGCTTACCGGGCGTGATCCCTGCAGGAACAATCGCTAACCAGCTTGCCACCACCATGGATATCTTACCCACACTAGCAGCCCTAATTGACGCCCCTTTACCGGTTCAAAAAATTGATGGAGTGAATATATTACCCCTACTTCAACAGGTAACTGATACCAGTCCTAGGGATCATTTTGTTTATTATTATGACGCGAATAGTCTGAAGGCTATTCGACAAGGAAAATGGAAATTGGTATTCCCTCATACGTCACAAACTTACCTCAATACCCAGCGAGGCAATGACGGTTTTCCAGGTGTTTATAAATCCATGGAAGTCCCACTTGCCCTTTACGATTTGTCAACGGATCCAGACGAGCTTGTCGACTTAGCGCCATCCCATCCCGCCATCGTCGCCTCTTTGACCGCCTTAGCTGACCATTACCGACTGACCTTAGGAGATGACCTCACTAAGCAGACTGGAACCGAAAAGCGGCCGGCAGCAAAAATCGATTGAGGGAGAAAACTACATCAAGAATAATCAAAAAAATATTTCTGAGAGAAATCCAAAAAAAACCAAAGAAATCCCATATTCGATCCTTTTTAGAACCCAGCAACAAACAAGCAGTTACCAACCCCGATAAGGAGGTGGTACTAACTGATTCAGCCTCAAATAAACAATTACTTGAGCACGGTGGTGGGTTTGGTGGTCTTGAATCAAGTTGAGAAACTGAATTTTATTCATGACCCCACCCCTCCAAGGAAATTCTTTTGTCAAGCTCTTCACATCAAGCTCCTCCAGCTGACGCAAAGCAAAGTCATAGGATTCAGTAAGTAAGCGCATCACCTCCTCTTTACTCACATCTTGACCCTCCACCTTGGAGCGGTGCGGCAAAGGTTTCTCCGCCAAAAAGCTACTCGAAAGCCAAACTAAATTATCCCCTAGGTGCAGGAGCTGCTCCCCAAAGGACATCTCCTCGGGAGAAGGACGATACCCATACTGCGCTTCCGGCATTTTCTCTGCCACCTCAAGCGTATACCGCATCGCCTCAGTAAGCTTCTGCTGATGCGCACGAATTAATATGGCCGAGTCCTGGGCTTTCAGTCCAATAGAAACTCCTACAAAAAGAAAAATGAAGGGGATAAATTTCATTGCATTACATTTTTTAATTTGATTAGCTACAATCTTGTGCCAACAGAAAAAAACCTGTTTGAATTACTGCAGATAAGCAAGTTTCAATAAAAAAAGAAGAAGAAAAATAGTGCGGCATTGGTGATCCGCACGCCCTCGTAGTAGCCGATAGTCCTACGCGAACCATCCATTACCCTTCCATCTTCAATATAGCCAATTGTCCGGCGGGACTGATCCATCACGCGCCCATTTTCGATATAGCCCACGGTAGATCTGGATCCATTCATCACCCGTCCATCTTCCACATAACCAATCGTCCGACGTGACCCATCCATAACCCGACTCCCATTCAAGTAACCAATCGTAGAGCGAGAGCCATTGCTCACTCGCTCCCCTTCAATATATCCCACTGTCCGGCGGCTTCCATCCATCAGACGCTGCCCAAAACCTTCCTGGGACAGAAATAAAATGGGAAGCAGAAAAAATAAAAATGCTGTTTTCATGCTGTTGTTAATTGCTCTAACCTACTGAATTTCAATACAAACTCAAAACACCTGCCCTGTATCACTCTCCTGCAAACGAAAAAATGCCGACCCAAAGCCAGCATTTTTTAGAGATGGGTTGGATCGCCTTACTTCAAGCCTCCAATCATGTCCGAAGGCTTCACCCATTCGTCAAACTGTTCGGAGGTAAGCAAACCCAAACTTAAGGCTGCAGCTCGTAGGCTAGTTCCTTCCTTATGCGCCTTCTTGGCGATAGCTGCAGCATTTTCATAGCCAATATAAGGATTCAATGCCGTCACCAGCATCAGGGAGTTTTCCAGATGCTGCTGGATCATCGGAGTATTCGGTTCAATGCCCACAGCACAATTTAAGTCAAAGGAAACACAAGCATCTCCTAGCAATCGAGCAGATTGAAGGAAATTAGCTGCAATGAGCGGCTTGAATACATTTAGTTCAAAATGTCCACTAGCCCCTCCAATAGTAATTGCCACGTCATTTCCCATTACCTGAGCAGCTACCATGGTCATCGCTTCAACCTGTGTTGGATTAACTTTGCCCGGCATAATGGAAGAACCGGGCTCATTTTCTGGAATCAAAATCTCCCCGATGCCCGAGCGAGGACCTGAGGATAGCATGCGAATGTCATTGGCGATTTTCATTAAGGAAACAGCCAACTGCTTCAATGCCCCATGCGTTTCAACCATGCCGTCATGCGCAGCAAGCGCCTCAAACTTGTTTGGCGCCGTCACGAAAGGAAGTCCAGTCAACTCAGCTATTTTTTTTGCGACCAATTCAGAATAGCCCTGCGGAGTATTCAAACCAGTACCTACTGCCGTGCCTCCCAAAGCCAACTCAGATAAATGCGCAAGGGTATTGTTGAGCGCTCGCAAACCGTGATCGAGCTGCGCCACGTAACCGCTAAACTCTTGACCCAAGGTAAGTGGAGTGGCATCCATAAAGTGGGTTCGCCCGATTTTTACTACTTGCTTGAAAGCCTCTGCCTTGGCTGCTAGCGTATCGCGAAGCTGCTTCACCCCGGGGATAGTCGTTTGAGCAACCATCTTGTAAGCTGCAATGTGCATGGCCGTGGGGTAGGTATCGTTAGAGGACTGAGACTTGTTAACATCGTCATTGGGATGGATTTTTTTCTTTGCATCTTCCAAAGACCCTCCCATAAGTACGTGCGCTCGGTAGGCAATTACCTCGTTCGCATTCATATTGGATTGGGTACCTGATCCCGTCTGCCAAACCACCAATGGAAACTGGCTGTCGTGCTGCCCAGTTAACACTTCGTCACATACCTGAGCGATAATTTCTGCCTTTTCAGGTTCCAAAACCCCTAGTTCCGCATTGGTCAATGCCGCTGCTTTCTTCAATATGGCAAAGGCATGGACGATCTCGAGGGGCATGCGGTTTTTCTCCCCGCCAATCTTAAAGTTATTGATTGAGCGCTGCGTTTGTGCGCCCCAGTAGGCCGATGCTGGAACCTCCACAGGCCCCATGGTGTCTTTTTCTATACGGATGGACATGGTAGTCGAAATAAATAGGTGAAGATTAGGGCACAAAGGTACATCCAAAGTCCCTTTTTGCCTAAAACTTGCTAGCGGATTCCATGTTACTCGCAGGAAAATTGATTACTTCTTTTAAAAGTTTTTTACAATGCCCCAGTTTCCGATGAAATAAAACAAGGACCAGGATGTAATTAAAACCCAGCATAAAAAGACAAATGCCTCCTTGAAAGTGTTGCTGAGTCACTAAAAAGAAATAAAGAGCAAACGCCAGTAGTACCCCAGTCCAAAACCAAAGAAAAAAACGAGAAGTTGAAAAAAGGTGGTAACGAAGAAAAAGTATGCTGCCTCGAGGAGTTCCCTCCACCTTTCCCACTAGTAAGGGGAGAAAGTTGTCTCCTTTTTCAATCACTCGAGAAATTCGAAATCCATTTGCCTCGACGCGTCCATTAAATAGGGGAGGTAATTCTGGGGACCCTTCAGAATGAGCCCCTCGAGTAACTGCCCACAAGCGATCCAGGAGCTGCTCCTTCGATAAAGAGCTTACAAGAGTTTCCCGACCAAAAGGCCGCCAGTTCATGCCTTTACCTTACAGCAATACAAGAAATTTCCACCTGTACATTTTTGGGGAGTTTGCTTACCTCCACCGTCTCCCGAGCAGGGGGATCGGCTTTGAAGTACTGCCCATAAG
>JAURGC010000074.1 GCA_030833985.1 Algoriphagus sp.
TAGGAGTTCATGAAGAAATAGAAAAAGAGCTGCCAGAAGGAGTGCATTTGGCTTACGATGGACTTAAGTTGAAGGCCTAGACAATGCACCTGACCTATCATTTTTTACGATTTTTAGCTCCCTCAATTACGAATTCCTTCGTAGGAAAAACGATCCTAGCCTGCTTTTCTCAAAGCAAAGATGAGCTGGTATTCGAAACAGAAGGACCTGAGGGAACCTTGTATATCCGAGCACATCTACTTCCTCCGCAAGTTTACCTCTCCTTTCCTAGTCAGTTTCATCGAGCAAAACGAAATTCCGTCAATTTATTCGATTCCATTCTTGGTGATCAAATTCAATCTTGCCGAGTATTTTCTTTTGAACGAGCTCTCAAATTTGAGCTTTCCTCCGGGAAAGTACTTGTATTAAAACTTCATGGTAACCGTAGCAATTGCCTACTTTACCATCCAGAATCAACTGAACCCTCAGTTTGGTTTAGAAATAGTATTTCAGAAGATAAAAGTTTGGATTGGCGAAGCCTGGATCGACAACTTGATCTTAGTTGGGAAAATTTTTGTCACCTTGAAGGAAATGTATCCCAATTTTTACCTACCCTAGGCCCTGTTCCGCGTGGATGGCTTAAGCAAAATGGATACCTGGAACTTGATCTAGAAGCAAAATGGAGGTTAATACAAGAACTTTTGGATCTTTTGGATAGCCCACTTTATTCTTTAGTAGAAAAGGAGGGAGAACCCATTCTTAGCCTACTTCCAGCGCCTGATGCAAAGGCAACTTATTCGGATCCTATCAGTGCCTGTAATGAATTATTTTATCGTTCACTAATACAAGGTGGTTTTGAAAAAGAAAAAAATAGTCTTTTGAAATATCATGAAGATCAACTTAAAAGGACTGAAGCTTACCTCAAGAAATCAGGAGAAAAACTTCAGGAACTGAAAGATTCTCCTCCACCTTCCCAGCTTGCCGATGTACTCATGGCCAATCTGTATGCATTTTCAAATAATACAAGTACGGTGGAGTTGGTTAACTTTTATACGGGTCAGCAACAAATAGTCCAACTTAAACCAAACCAAAGACCACAAGATCTTGCAGCCTCGCTTTACCGAAAATCAAAAAATAGACAACTCGAACTCGACCAACTAGAAAAAACGATAGCAGCAAAAAAAGTACAAGTCAATTCCCTTAAGGCCTTAATTAATCAACTACTGGAAGCAAAAGATTTTAGAAGTTTAAAAGAGTTTAAAAAAGAAAACAAGCAGGATTTGCCTGTATCGGGCAACATAGTAAGTAGTCCCTTCAAGATTTTTGAGGTGGAAGGCTACACCATCTGGGTAGGAAAATCTGCCAAAGACAACGACGAGATGCTTCGAAACTATGTACATAAAGATGACCTATGGCTTCATGCTAGGCAAGTACCAGGTTCTCATGTGGTCATACGCAGAAAAGGGATGCCTTCTGTACCCGAAAAAGTGGTAGAACGAGCAGCTTCCTTAGCTGCCTTTTATTCCAAACTAAAAACTGATTCCCTTAGCCCAGTGATTGTAACTGAAGTGAAATTTGTTCGTAAGGTAAAAGGATCTTCACCGGGCTCAGTAGTAGTTGATAGGGAAAAAGTCATTTTAGTTGCTCCTAAAGGTCCCGATCAAGACACCCTAGTTAGTTCTTAATAGGTTTAGTTCCACCTTCCCCGCATAAATTCGATTAGAGAAGGGTTTTGAAGTTTCCATTGAGTAGTATTTGCCAACCAAGGCAATTAGCCCAAATAAACATCAGATGGTTTTTTTTGAATTAGGTTTCGAAACAAAACACCAGTTAACCCACTAAATCCTCCTAAAATAAAACCTAGGGCAGTAGTTAATCCAAATACTGCCAGTCCCGAACCTAGGCCCATTAGAATGCCCATCTTATCTGGAAGTGTACTAGTAGTACTCAAAGTGATCAACAAGGCTTGACCAAGCCATGCCAGGCCCATCCCTAATCCTCCTCCCAAAAACCCAGCCCAGCCACTTGGACGGACAAGGGTAGCCACGCTAGCGATTGCAATCATGACCACCCAAAATGGAGCAATCAGGTTTAAGAAAACTACTAATAAGGCACAGAGGAGAGTAAACAATAGAAATTTCATAGCTAGCCCTAGTTTAAAATTGTTTTGAATAAAATTCCACTTTGATCCTCTTTTTTCTTTAGGTCAAAATTTACGTAATCTCCAGAGGCCCATATAGGAATGAAATTATCGTAAAATCTACTTCCAGGATTACCAGATTGCCCTCCAGGATAAATACCAAATGCTTTTACAGTTGGTCCCAACTCCACTACCATTCTCCAACTTGCTCCATGCCTATTCCCTGTGGCATTTAAAATACCTGGCCCACCTCCAGTGTATACATCTGGTACTGAAAAAGCCTTAAAATTAGGTATCAGGTGCTGAATGGTAGTTTTCTTGTAATTAGCCCATTCGTAATCACCTTCATCCATTTCCCACTTTTTCATAGCAACTAGAAGGGAATCAAATCCAACTTGTACATGGTAGTGAGCCGTTTGAATACCTGCTGCCATGTGTATATCAAATACCTCATCTTCTGGATTATCTCGCATCAAGGCAATCGTTTGGTAATTATTTGGTCGTACTACAGGTGACCCTTGATCCATCAATTCTCTCCAAATACTTTCTACGGTTTCAGCAAACCAAATGGAATAAAGTGTTTGACCCTTTTTATTTGGATCTGCAAAATAATCCCATGCCTTAAGTTCAGATAGGTACTTTTGGGCATCCTCAGAGGAACTTGCATTCCCTGTCAACAAATGAAGTAAAATAGGCAATGATTCTGCTGCTTGCAGGTTGTATGAATCGTATTGCAAGGCCTTCATGTCATCTACCGTAATTTGTTCCATGCTAGCGAGCTTACTATTCAACCTTCGATTTCGGTAATGCTCGAACGAATGATCAAAAGTATAGTAGGGGTACGTACTGTCTACTGGATGTTGATTGGCAGAAGAAACAAACCCACGCTCAGGATTCAGTGTATTTGGGTTATGTTCGAAGGGAATGTACCCTTGCCATTCCATCCTTGGGTCAGCACCGTCCATAAAAAATTTGCCTTGCTCCTTCCACTTCAAAGGAAATTTGCCTTGGATACGCATGGCAATATCCCCAGTTTTGGAGGCAAAAACAAAATTTTGAGCCGGTGCTGCATAGTTCATTAGAGCCTCAGTATACCCCCTGTGATTTTTCGCTTTATTTAGATGAATGAATGTTTTTTGTTCATTGGAATTCCCTTGATGTACAATCCAACGAAGAGCGAAATTGAGATCCTGACGATCTGATTTAAAGGTTTTATCGTATACAACAGGCCCATAATGGGTATATACCACGGTATCTAAATAAGTCTCCTGCCCTTTTACCTTAATTTCCTCAATCCTAAACTCGGTAGTTTTCCATTCTTGACCGTATTTGTACGCTTTTCTAGATGCATCTTGAAAAGTTATCTTGTACCAATCTCGGGTATCTTTTGTAGCATTGGTCACTCCCCATGCGATGTCCTGGTTGAAGCCAGAAATCACACCTAAAGCTCCTGGAAGAGTTGCTCCTTTTACAGTATGCTCTGGGGTACTCAACTGCATGGAATACCAGAGTGAGGGTAAATTCAAGCTTAAATGGGGATCATTGGCAAGAATTGGATGTCCATTTTTGGTTTTTTTGCCACTTACCGCCCAGTTGTTGGATCCTGTTCCTTCAATGGGTTGTGTCAATGCTTCTAATTGGAGCGCCTCTTCCGTGTAGGTTAAACTATCTGGCTTGGGGGGATATAAAGATTGAAACTCCCAGATTCGCTCCTTTTCAATCACTGGGTCATTTTCCTTGGGGAATTCTGGGTACAATCGGTCCAATTTCGCCTTACCTAATATTTTTTTCAAGTTGCTGTATTCTAAATCACGGTCGCCCACCAGCATATCGGACATGTACTTGAGCAGGAGTAGAGATTTGTAGGCAGACCAGTCCTCAGGCTTGTAGTTCAAAATCTTGTATTCAATTGGTAATCTTGCATCCGTCAATTGACCAATGTATTGATTGACTCCGTCGGCATAGGCTTCTACCAAAGCCAAGGTTTCAGGATCTTCCTTCATCAAGTAGTCAATTCCCAATTCTGCACCATAAGCAAGACCTTTTCTTCGAGTCATTCGATCCAATTCCAAGGCTATTGGACCCACCAACTCAGCAAGTCTACCTGCCGCTGCACGCGTCTGAAATTCCATTTGCCAAAGTCGGTGCTTTGCTGTAATGTACCCTTGTGCTCGATAGAGATCCAACTCATTTTCCGCATAAAGATGCGGGATTAACTGTTCATCGTAGATCACTTCCACAGGTGCCTGTAGATTTTCTAATGACAGCATTTCTTCAGCTAATTGATCTTCTGAGTAGGAATTTTGCCAAAAGCCATGGTTGGGATCCAACAAAAATGCCAGAGGGGGAAGCTGCCCGATGGAATTTGCCCCCCCTATCGCCAAAGCACAGGTAAGGAGAAGGACACTTAAAAAGGAAAGGATTTTCATAGCCAACTTATGGGGGAAGCATTTTTAATCAATAAATACTCCGGAAACTTAAGGATTTTAGAAATCAAAAAAAATCCCCGGCTCAAGGGCCAAGGATTTTCAAGGACTATTGAATCGCAACAGGTAATTTTAATTTTTCCCAACGGATGACTAATCCTGGACTCTCTACTTCCATGGACAAGGCCTCTTGACTGGTTTCTTCCCATTGTGGCTGGACCTCTACCCGAAGGACATCGTTCTTTTCGTTGTATTGGAAATGGCCATGCTCTAAATTCCAATCTGAATTAAACACCACAGTCCAAGTAGTGTTCTCTTTAGGGATCGTAAAAATAGAGTACTTGCCTGGCGCAAGTAGTTGCCCTTCTACAAGTACTTCTTCCGATAAATCAATAAAGGATGCCTCATTTGCTCCTGTTCTCCACACGACATTGTAAGGCACTAAATCTCCCCACAGGGTTCTACCTTTCACAGAAGGAGAGCCATACTGTACTTTTACTGTTTTGCTTCCTACCTGCCCAACTTTAGTTACCAATGGGCTTGGGCGCTGTTCTTTCGTCTTATCTTCCAAATCTAATGCTGACTCAGTAGAAGTCGTTGCTTCAGATTTAGGCTGACAGGCCCCCACTAAAAAGAGCACTCCAACCAAGAATAAACTAACGTATTGCTTTTTCATAAATAAAAAGGATAAGAAAATTGACTAGTTAAATTTAATAGAAAGGATTAAAATTAACAGGGATAAAACGAACCTTTCCAGCAATAGTTTCAAAATCAATTCTTTCTGCTTACCTACAGCAGATGATATGAATTGATATTAGGTAGTAAATCAAACAGATTTTATGTTATAGGTTATATTGCAGATAATCAAATTATTTTTGATTGAAGTATTTCATATCTCACTTACTCTAGTAAGGAAATTGACAGAATTTTCTCATTTTTGAAGTCCAATCCACTGCAATCACATTTGATCTAGTGTTATGAAGTTTTTCACAGGGCTTATTTTTTGTTTCAGCCTACTTGCTTTTTCAAGTGTCTTTATTTCCCCGGAAGTGTTTCCCTATGCAGGATTGATTCCTTTCCTGATTCCTATTGCATTGGTTGCCAATTTGTTTTTATTCTTCGTTTTGGCTCTTGCATGGAGAAGGTTGGCATTTATTCCACTTATTGGATTAGCAATTGGAATAAATTTTTTGTTTTTAACCTTTCAATTTCATCCCAAAAATGAGGGAGCAACTGGCTTACATGTGCTCAGCTACAATGCCCATCTATTTAATTATAAAAATCCACCCTTGGGGGGAAATGAACCGAATATTTTTTCTTGGTTAAAAGACCATCCCTCAGAAATAAAAGTAATTCAGGAATTCTACCAGGATTTTACCATCTCCCAAAAAAATGCGTTGAAATTTTTGAGCAATGAAGGGGAGTTCGACTACTTTTACCATCCGCTGCGAGGAAAAAAAAAGAAAAGATCTTATGGTTTGGCGATCTTTTCCAAATACCCAATAATTAACGAAGGAGTTGTTTTTGATGAAGAAAATAAAAATGGAGCCATTTTCGCAGACATAGAGATTGGAAAAGATACTGTACGAATCTACAATGTTCACCTCGCCTCTATGTCAATAGAAGCCGAGGCATTTGACAATTACGACAGCGCCAAATTAGTCTACAAGCAAACACTCTCCAAACTCAATCAAGGAAGTCTGAAAAGGGCACAACAAGTCAATATCT
This sequence comes from Algoriphagus sp., assembly GCA_030833985.1. GTDB lineage: Bacteria > Bacteroidota > Bacteroidia > Cytophagales > Cyclobacteriaceae > Algoriphagus. The sequence continues at coordinate 6,274 of JAURGC010000074.1, forward strand.
TGCTCGAACATGTAAATAATAGCACTTACCCAATCGTGCTGATGGGAGATTTGAATGAATTGCCCTACTCAAATGCCTATTATCGACTGAGTAATTCCCTAAGCAATGCATTTGAATTAGCGGGGCGAGGCTTTGGTTTCACCTTTAATCGGATCCTCTTTTTTCTACGAATAGATCACATCTTTACCTCTCCCTCTATTCTTCCTTTACAATTTAAAACACACAGAGAGGTAGACTATTCAGACCACTACCCTATCTCCGCCACTCTTTCTTGGGAAGGATTTGTACCGAATTAAACTAAATTTATTTTCCCAGTCCAACCCTTAGTTTTTGCAATGAAGGATTCTTATTTCCTTACTTTTTTCACCAGATGGATTCGGGATAGCTAGTAAAAAAAAGTCCAATTACTTACCTTACACACCAGTTTAAATCTAAGTAAACATGCAACAGTACCACGATTTGATGCGGCGCATTCTCTCTGAAGGAGTCAAAAAAACGGACCGAACAGGAACAGGAACCATTAGTGTTTTTGGACACCAAATGCGGTTTAATTTAGCGGAAGGATTTCCGGTAGTAACAACAAAAAAATTACACCTTCGCTCCATTATCATCGAATTACTTTGGTTTTTGAAAGGAGAGTCCAATATTAAGTGGTTGAAAGAAAACGGCTGTTCTATTTGGGACGAATGGGCTGATGAAAATGGAGACCTTGGTCCCGTCTATGGCTACCAATGGAGACATTGGCCCGATGGAAAAGGGGGTGAAATAGATCAAATCAAAAACTTGATCCATCAGATTAAAACTAAACCCGATAGCCGAAGGCACCTAGTAAGCGCTTGGAATGTAGCCAATGTGGATGAAATGGCACTCCCACCCTGCCATACACTTTTCCAATTTTACGTAGCCGATGGTAAACTTTCCTGCCAACTCTATCAGCGAAGCGCAGATGTGTTTCTTGGAGTTCCTTTCAACATTGCGTCTTATGCTCTCTTTACCATGATGGTGGCACAAGTTTGTGATCTGGAACCAGGAGAATTTGTACACACCTTTGGAGATGCACACTTGTATTTAAATCACTTGGAGCAAACTGAATTGCAATTGAGCAGAGACTGCAGGCCCCTTCCCACCATGAAGATTAATCCAGCAGTGAAAGACATTTTTTCATTTCGCTATGAGGATTTTGAATTGCTCAACTACGATCCACATCCACACATAAAAGCTCCCGTAGCCATTTAACTTACATCCTGAACTTGTGACTTTGGGTAAACTGAACTAAAAAAGCGCCTCATGAAATACTTGAGGCGCTTTTTTAGTTCATCCTATATGCTTGTATCAGTTGCTCAACTCGTACTTGAGGGTCCTTCCTTTTTCTATTGCTGGCAAACCTTCTGTCATCCAAAGTGGTGCAGGAGCACCCTTCAAGTAATGATCAAAGAATTGACTCAATCTTATAGAAAGGTCTTTGGAATTTTTCCGCTGAACCAAATTGTGATCTTCTCCATTGTATTGAAGCAGCCAAGCAGGCTTGTTGAGTCGCTTTAAACCCATAAACATTTCAATCCCTTGGTACCAGGGTACTGCACCATCTGCATCGTTGTGCATGATTAGTACGGGCGTATTTACGCGGTCCAAGGTAAACAAAGGAGAATTTTCAAGGTAGTACAAAGGTTTTTCCCAAAGCGTTCCGCCAATTCGAGACTGTGTTTGCTCGTATTGAAACATTCGGCTCATGCCCGTTCCCCAACGAATACCCCCGTAGGCTGAGGTCATGTTTACTACGGGTGCACCCGCACCCGCTGCTTTGAAAAGATTAGTTCTCGTAATCAAATAAGCTACTTGATAGCCTCCCCAACTTTGGCCTTGAATAGCCATGTTTTCTGGATCTACTCCTCCTTGAGCAAGTACTGCCTGTACCCCAGGCAAAATGCAATCGTAAGCACTTGGTCCTGGAAGTCCTAAATCGTATTTGATGTCTGGTACAAATACCACGTAATCATTGCTGACAAAATAGGGAATATTGATCGTAGATCTGCTTGGCGCAGGAGCACGGTAGTTGTGCAAGGTTTCGCTATTTCGTTCGTAGAAATACACCATCATCGGGAATTTCTTTACTCCATCAAATCCCTCTGGAGTAAACAAGAGTCCTTGCAAAGGGGTCCCATCCTGGGTCAAATAGGATACTAATTTGACATTCCCCCATTTGATATTGGCCTGCTGAGGATTTAAAGAGGACGCTTTTAGCAAAGATGAAAAATTTAAATCCCCAAGGTAGAGGTCCGGGTTTTCTTGGTAGGTAGATCTTCTAACCAGAATTTGGTTGGTTTTTTCCGCTTTTTTTAAACCTGCATAGCGATGATCGGTAAGTAAAAACTGCTTGGGAAGATTCTTTCCCTGGTAGTCTCCAAGATAAAACCCACTCCGCATCTTAATTTCTTCAAATGCTGAAAGGATCAGCAATTCTTTGGGATCTACGAACTCCTCATCCAACTTCAATCGTTCTCTACGGAAGATTATTTTATTTTTTCTTCCCTCTCCCAAGGTAATGTTCTGCGCCTTTTCTGGGTGACGTGGATCAATCTTCCAAAGGTCATATCGGTCATTTACTAGAAAAGCCTCATCTCCTGCCAGCCAGCCAGCGGCGCCATAACTGCCTGGAAGCGAGGGGGAGTCATGCAACTCATCGTAAAAGGCTACTGGTAAATTTTTAGTAAAACTAATTTTTGCTTTAGACTTAAGATCAAATGCCACCCAAGCGCTATCTCTTCCATCGTACCAATACACATAATTTGAGGCAGGTGAAATTCTTGGGGATCCGGATACATTCTTCTCGATGAGTTGCTTAGAGCCCGTAACCAAATCAATGAGATACAAATCTCTTCCCAATTGTATGTCCCAGCTATAACTTCGTCGATATGGCGCATCTGTCCAAGCCAGCACCTTATCTTTTGTGATCTTATTTTCCAGTTGCACTTCATCAACTTCAGGAGTACCCAATTGCAATACATTGAAATCATTTAAAGAAAGGACAGCCAAATAGCTTTTTTTCTCTTCTTGTGACCTTTTCTTTAATTGCATGGGTTGGATCTCCGCATCCTGCCAGCCCCAGATATCTAGACTTACTCTTTGTTCATCAAGTAACGTACTGTCATTTTCGTAAGCATAATCTTGGTATTCCTGGGCTACTCCAAAAAATAAACGGGATTCATCTTCCGAAAAACGAATTGAAGCGTCTGGACTAATTCGACTATTTTCTAGTTTAAGAGCATCTTTATCGATTTCAACAGCCATGGCCTGCTTCTTGATATCGTATACCAATAGTTTGTGGCTAGGCTTTTTGGCTTTTGCGGAATCATCACTAATTACAAAAGATAAATAGGAGGACTGAGAAGAAAATGCCATGCGAGTGTATGTAGTCATCTTTTCATGGACCAAACGCTGTTCTCCTGATGCCAGCTCAAGTACATGCAGGGCGGTATTGTCTTCCTTTTCTTCTTCTGCAAGCAAGTAGTATAAATAGTCCCCATTGGGCGAAAAGTTGTAGGATTTAACGCGATCAAGCTCCCAAGCCAATTTGCCATCTAGAGACCTAACTAGCAGTTTAGTTCCCTCTGTTTTCTTGGGCTTTTCTGCTTTTTGGGTCGAATCCGTTACACCGGTATCCTTAGTCACCAGTTCTTTTTCAAAGTGAATGGCTACCCAACTCCCCTTTTCACTAGGGGTAGCAAAGGACTTTACTCGTGGAAGCTTTTCTAGATTACCCGAAGCCAAATTCAAAAGAAAAAGACTGTCCTTCGGGAGATCGTCTCCTTTTTTCTTTTTTAACTTTAGCGCATAGACCGAGTCCTTTTGAGCTACTATTTTCCCTAAGGCAAAGGTGTCATCAGCCGTAAAAACAAATCCCGTACCTCGAGAAATACTAATTTTTTGATTGGGTGATTTGAAAGGAAAAATTTCTACCCTGCCATCCCCATCTTGAGGAGAAATTTGGTAGCCTACAAATTTCCCATTTTTAGTAATTTTCTCAGCAGATAAACTTTCCCAGCTATCGTAATCTGCATGGGTCAGTGATCTTTTTTGCTGTGCCAAACCAGATTGGGAGAAAAGCAAAATAGCCACTGCCCATCCAAAAACACTTGAAATAGTTCGCATACTGAAGATTTAATTAGTTAACGTAAATTCTTTCTCAATAAGTCCACCACGGGTAGACGAAAGCCTGATTTTACCTTTAATTGGGGCATCACCTTTAACTTTTACCAAAAAAGTGGCCGTCTTTTTCTCCCCAACCCCGGTGTAGCCAGCATAGATGGTTTTATCGTACAAGCTCGGGGTCACAATACGTACAGGAGCCTCTAGACCCCCCTTCAACAATTCCTTATCGAAATCCAAAGACACCCGATCTTCTTGTACAATTTTGACTAGCTTCGCTTGTTCCAAAGCAACAGGCAATTTGCCTGTATTGGTCCATGAAAGGCTTACCTGGTATTCCCCCACACCTATTTTTTTCACATTTATCTCATTGATAGATAGTTGAGGCAATCTCTTTGCCATGGCAAGGTTGAAAAGTGCTTGTTTTTTGGCCCAATCTTCTAACTGCCAAGGAGGACCATTTTGACCAAAGAATTTAGGATGGAAACCGCCTAATTCTACGTCACCCAAGACCGGGTGCACGAAAGAAGTCCAAACCTTAAACCCTTTGCTTCCATTCGCCTCGTCATCCCACATCAATCCATCGTAGTCATCATAGATTCCATTGCCGTCGTAATCCTTCATGGCCCCATTATTCCACAATTCATCGCCGTACCAGATACTGCCGTAATAAAAATAACCAAAGTCTGGGCCGTGACCAAAAAGTGGCTCTGGCTTGAGTGGGTCACCTGTCATGGAGTTGACTTTATAGCGAGTCGCATAGGTTTCATACACGTCTCCAGCCCAAGGATAGGCAGTGTAGGAAAGGCCTAACTGATCCATCTCCTCATAAATTGCCAAATCTTGAGGATACATACGTTCCTCACTTTTTGAAGTAGAAGGTGGCCGTAAGTGCATTGGAACTCGTGTATCCATTGAATTCACCACTGAAATGTTGGGATGGCTCATCATCCACAAAACAGTTGCCCGGGATTCTACCTCGCTGAGAGGATACTCACCAGCACCAAACTGTGAATACCCTCTCCCTGTTAAATCTCCACCTGTATTTGGCCTCCAATTTTCAGGGTAATTTCGGTGTAAATCCAATCCACCAATCCCATCTTCATTGTATTGACCATCTCCATCATTGTCAATCCCTTCACTATAAATCAAATATTCTCCCTGACCAGGAAACGTCCGCTTCATAAGTCTCCCCTTAGGATCACGCGGGTCAAGGATATAGTTTGCTTTTTCTTTTTCTTCAGGGGTCACTGCCCTTTTGCGCATTTGATACAAAATACCATCTCCATCCAAATCCTCTTCAGGATCCTCATCTACTAATCCATCGCGATCTGTATCATGAGGCTTCACTGTACTTCGATTACGTTGTGCTGAAAATAAGTACAAGTTGGATCCATCAGGATTATTCTGCGGACGCAGGTAAATCACCTTAGTATCTAGTAAAGAAGTAATTTCAGGATCTTTACCGTAATTTTCAAGCAGATGCTGCGTTAGCCAAAGGATGGACTCACTTGAGGTTATTTCCCCTGAATGACGCCCCCCTTCAAAATAGGCAGCTGGCTTGTCGGTATCCTTGCCAGTATGCTTGTTGGTGAGCGACATTTGATAAATAGGACGCCCTTCAAAAGATTCTGAGATTATATACAAATCTACCAGTTCTGGAAACTGCTGAGCCCAAGTCTCATACCAGTGATACATCACATCTACTGTATGGTACTTTGTAAAATCTAGGGTGGTACCTGGACGATATTCCACTTCTGGAAATTCATATTTTTTAAAAAAAGAAACCCCATGCCGTTCACCTGAAACAAAGTAATGTTTACTTTTTTCGTTTTTTTCAGGAAATACAGGAGCCGAATTGAATGACCTAACTTGGCCAATTGTAATTGTTGCAAATAAACTTAGGGCCAGAACAAGAAAATGTTTTTTCATAAATACGAGGTTGATTCAATAAAAATAGGGAAGCCTTTACAGAAATTGTTGCCGCTCAAAAAATTAAACCTAGGTTTTTTCAAAAAACAAAAAGGTCTTGCCACAGACAAGACCCTTTTCAGAATATAAACCCAAATATAACTTTAGAAATTAAAAGTTTTTTTTATTAACAATTCTTTGGTTTAAATGCACACGACAATTTTTTTTTAATTCTTTAAATCAAAAATCAAAATTTTCAATGGCCCAAACAACTGAAACCCAAAGGAAATGCATTTTTAATAAAATTGCAAATTGAAATATTAATTTTGTAATATTTTAAACAATCTATAATTTCAAGCATCATTTATTAAAAATCATCTAAATCAGCAGCCGAAAAATGGACAAAATTTTAGATATCGATAATGTTGATCTAAAGATTATCTCTTTACTCAACGAAGATGCCAAGACCCCATATACCGAAATTGCAAAA
>JAURGC010000067.1 GCA_030833985.1 Algoriphagus sp.
ATTCAATTCCTTAAATTTTATCAAAATGCAAAACAAAGGTGCAATCGTGTTTTTGACGGTCATCGTTACAGCGCTATGCTTGTATTACCTGTCATTCACGTTTATTTCCAATGGCGTACAAGAAAAGGCAACGGCCTACGCTACAGATGCCTCCGGCAACATTGACTTTGCCAAGAAAAGAGCTTACCTAGATTCAGTTTGGAGACAGCCTGTTTACAATTTTCTAGGCGCCAATTATACCTACCAAGAAATTAAAGAAACCGAGCTTGGACTTGGGCTTGACCTTCAAGGTGGAATGCACGTGACCCTAGAGGTATCTCCTGTTGAAATTGTCAAAGGAATCGCAGGAAACCCAAAAAATGAGGCATTCAATGCAGCAGTAGCTGAAGCAAAGGAAGCTTCCAAAACCTCCAACTCGAAATTTGTAGATTTATTTTATGCTGCATGGCAAAAAAATAATCCAGACAAAAATTTGAGTTCAGTTTTTGCTACTGCAGCTAACCGTGGGAGAATCTCCTTGGAATCTTCAGATTCCGAAATCCTAGACTTAATCGATACAGAAATTGAAAATGCAATTGGCCGTTCCTTCAATATCTTGAGAACGCGAATTGACCGTTTTGGCACTTCACAACCCAACATTCAGCGAATTGCTGGATCAGGAAGAATTCAAATCGAACTCCCAGGAGCAGACAACCAAGAGCGGGTGCGCAACTTGCTGCAAGGCGTAGCCAAATTGCAATTCTGGGAGGTTCTTGAATTGAACGAGTATGGTGGATCTATCGAAGAAATTAACAAAGCATGGGTAGCAGATCAAAAAAATACCACTTCCTCAACTGTTGAGGAAACAGCAGCTGACTCCCTATCTTCAGAAGACTCTTTGAGAAATGCCTTGGAAAAACAATTGGCAGAAATTGACCCACTCAATCCAAATGCGGGTGTTTCTCCGGTAATTTCTCTAATGAAGGCCAACTATGGTCTTGTTTACGATGTTCGCGATACCGTGATCATCAACCGTATTTTGAAAAACGAGCGTTACCAAGCCCTCTTACCAAAAGACCTAAAGTTGCTTTGGGGTGTTAAGCCAACCAAAGCTGACGATGGAACTGAAATTTTAGAACTGTATGCGATCAAATTGAAGAAAGGGTCAGACCAAGCTCCACTAGAAGGTGATGTAGTCACAGATGCTCGCCAAACCCTGGATCAAACTTCTCGACCAGCAGTTTCTATGCAAATGAATGCGGATGGCGCAAGAAAATGGAGAAACCTTACTTCTGAAAATACGGGAAGAAGAATTGCAGTGGTATTGGATGACTATGTGTATACTGCCCCAGTAGTAAATGGAGAGATTCCTAATGGACAATCAGAAATTTCTGGAAACTTCACGCTACTAGAAGCACAAGATTTGGCCAATATCTTAAAGTCAGGATCTCTACCAGCTCCTACCCAAATCGTAGAAGAAAGTATCATTGGGCCTACTTTGGGTAAGGAAGCTCAAAGTCAAGGTGTCATTTCCATGATTGCAGGCTTGGCCTTGGTTGTCCTATTTATGATTGCCTACTACGCTAAAGGCGGTTTGGTAGCAATTGCTGCCTTGGTTTTCAACGTATTCTTTATTCTTGGAATTCTTGCACAATTGGGGACCGCATTGACCTTACCTGGTATTGCAGGTATTGTGTTGACAATAGGTATGTCCATTGATGCCAACGTATTGATTTTTGAACGAATTAAAGAAGAACTACGAAACGGCGTAAATTTAATTGCTGCAATTCAAGCAGGATATAACAAAGCTTTCTCGGCTATCTTGGATGGTAACGTCACCACTTTCCTAACCGGCGCAATCTTGTATTCATTAGGTCAAGGACCAGTCAAAGGTTTTGCCATTGTTTTGATGATTGGTATCGCTTGTTCTTTCTTTTCCTCCGTATTTATCACCCGTGTCTTAGTCACTTGGATGACCAAAAAAGGAGATAAAAGCAGCATTAGCTTCACCTCACCACTTGCTAAAAACTCCCTTTCATCACTAAACATTGACTTCTTGAGCAAGCGTAAACTCGCTTACTTGATTTCCAGCTCGATCATTGTCATAGGTTTGGGTATTGCGGTAGTCAACGGGCTTAAATTTGGAGTTGATTTCACTGGAGGACGTTCGTATGTAGTGGCATTTAGTCAACCTATGGTGCCGTCTGACTTAAAAGTAGGACTTGATGGCGAATTTGATGGGTCCGTAGAAGTAAAAACTTACGGGGCAAACAATGTCCTTAAAGTAACCACTTCTTACCTCATCAATGAGGACGATGATGCTTCCAACCAAGAGGTAGAAAGCAAAGTAAAAGAAGGAATTACCACAGTGACTGGATTTGCTTTTGTAGAAAATACGGCTGAACTAGGGGAAAATCAATTTTCAATCACCGGTTCATCCAAGGTAGGTGCCACTGTCGCAGATGACATCAAGGCTTCCTCTTGGGAAGCAATGATTGCTGCACTAATCGCCATCTTCTTGTATGTCTTGATCCGTTTCCGTAAGTGGCAATTCTCTCTTGGATCTATTATCGCCTTGGTGCACGATACACTATTTGTTATCGCAGCCTTCGCCATTGCAAGTATGTTAGGAGCTACCTTCGAAATTGACCAAGTGTTTATTGCCGCGATATTGACCGTTATCGGTTACTCAATTAACGATACGGTAATTGTATTTGACCGTATTCGTGAAAATCTAGAAAATCGTGGTTCTGCCAAGCTGATAAAGGTCTTTAATGACTCCATCAACCAAACTTTAGGACGTACCTTAATTACCTCTTTCACAACCTTGATTGTGGTGATTGTCCTCCTAATCTTCGGTGGGGAAGTATTACGAGGCTTCTCTTTTGCCCTTTTTGTCGGCATCACTGTAGGTACATTCTCCTCCATTTACATCGCTACTCCTGTCGTAGTAGATTTGATGAAAAAGGAATTGGACCAACAGGTAGCTGCCAAAGAATCCAAAAAAGGCTAACAATTAATTGGGTATGACTAGAAAGAGCGGGAATATTTCCCGCTCTTTTTTTTTGTGCAGGGTGAGTTGATTACCTTAGTTGAGCCTTCAAAAAAATTGAATAAACCCGTCTTCCCCATGTCAAAACTCCTTCGTGCAGCCTTGGTTGGTTATGGATCTGTTGCTGAAAAAATGCATGCTCCGCTATTAGAAGTTTGTCCTACCCTAGACTTCGTTGCTATAGTCGAGAGAAATGGCTTTCGTTGCCAACAAAAATATCCCAAGGTGCAAACCTTCCCAAGTTTGGAGGCTCTCTTGGCTGCTGATGCGGCCGACTTGATCTGCATCACTACCCCCAACGAACTTCATTTTTCCATGGCGAAGCAATGCCTCCTCGCAGGTAAGCATGTGGTCGTAGACAAACCCGTCACGCTCGTAGCAGAAGAAGCTGAGGAGCTATTGGCACTCGCCAATTCCAAAAATTTGATTTGTAGCATTTTTCACAACCGTCGCTACGATGGAGATTTCAAAACCCTCCAAGAAATTGTAGCGAAAAACTTACTTGGTCGCCTCGTCTACCTAGAATCGCATTTTGATCGCTTCCGTCCTCAGGTATCGGAAAACTGGCGGGAAAGGTCCGTGCCAGGCAACGGGATTACTTATGACCTTGGCTCCCACTTAATCGATCAAGTAGTCCTCCTTTTTGGAAAGCCTACCGCTATTTGGGCCGATATCCAACTCCAACGTTCGAATGCCCTTGCAGACGATTACTTCGACATTGCCTTGGAATACCCTGGGCTCAAAGCACGCGTCACTGCTGGGGCTTTGGTCAATGTGCACACCCCAAAATTCATGCTTTTAGGAGAAAAAGGAACCTACCAAAAATTTTACCTCGATGTGCAGGAGCAGGCTTTTAAGGAGGGGAAAATCCCTGCCGGGGACGATTGGGGGGTAGAACCCGAAGCGCGCTGGGGGAACATTCACTACGATCAGGAAACGCAGGCTTACCCAACCCTACGCGGAGATTACCGTGTATTCTATGAAAATATATCCGATGCCATAAGGGGGAAAGCTTCGCTATTGGTAACCTTGGAACAAGCAATTCCGGTACTGCGGATTATTCAATCCGCCTTTTTATCGGCCAAGGAAGGGCGAAAAATCCGCCAAGAAGAGGGAAAATGGTAAGAAAACTAACTCCAATCGAAAAATAAGCCACAGTCCATTCCTTCCCAAATCAATTAGATTCGTTAATTTTGCCCCCTATGGCAAAAACAGAAACTCCAGGCGAAAACGCCCAATTGAAAGATATCATCTCCCATGCCAAAGAGTATGGCTTTGTGTACCCAAGTTCCGAAATCTACGATGGTTTACAGGCAGTATACGACTACGGAGCCTATGGGGTAGAGTTGAAAAACAACCTCAAGCGCCTTTGGTGGGAAAGCATGACCCGTGTGCAAGACAACATTGTCGGCATTGACGCGGCCATCTTTATGCACCCTACCACTTGGAAGGCTTCTGGCCATGTGGATTCGTTCAACGATCCCATGATTGACAACAAGGATAGCAAAAAGCGTTACCGCGCCGATGTCTTGGTGGAGGAACATGCGGCCGCACTAGAAAAAGCAGGTCAAGCCGAGAAAGGTAAAGAACTGACTGCTGCCTTGGCAAGAATGCTTGAAACCGAAGACCTTGCAGGCGTGCGTGATATGATCACCAATGAAGGCATCAAATGCCCCGTCTCCGGTACCTCTAACTGGACGGAAGTGCGTCAGTTCAATCTGATGTTTTCTACCCAAGTGGGTTCAGTGGCGGAAGATTCCTCAACCATCTACCTACGCCCAGAGACGGCACAAGGGATTTTTGTCAATTTCCTGAACGTACAGAAGACCGCCCGCATGAAAGTTCCTTTTGGCATCGCTCAAATTGGCAAAGCCTTCCGTAACGAGATCGTAGCACGGCAGTTTATCTTCCGTATGCGGGAGTTTGAACAAATGGAAATGCAGTTTTTCGTGCGTCCTGGCTCCGAGCTGGAATGGTATGAAAAGTGGGCGGCCACCCGAATGGCTTGGCATTTGGCCTTGGGTACACCTGCTGACAAACTCCGCAAACATCCGCATGAGAAGTTGGCCCACTATGCCAACGCCGCCATGGACATCGAATACGAGTTTCCGTTTGGCTTCAAGGAAGTAGAAGGCATTCACTCCCGTACCGACTTTGATCTCAAGTCTCACCAAGAGTATTCCAAAAAGAAGCAGCAGTACTTTGATCCAGAGATCAACCAGAACTATATCCCCTACGTAATTGAAACCTCCATCGGCGCAGATCGACTATTCTTATTGACCCTCTGCAACGCCTATACCGAGGAACATTCTGAGGAGAAAAGCAGAACGTATTTGAAATTGCACCCCGCCATTGCACCCGTCAAGGCCGCCATCCTTCCTATTATCAAGAAAGATGGTTTGCCGGAAAAAGGGCAGGAAATCATGGAGCTACTCAAGTACGATTTCAACATCATCTATGAAGATTCTGGATCAATCGGCAAGCGTTACACGCGGCAGGATCTGATCGGGACTCCTTTCTGTATCGCCGTAGATCACCAAACCTTGGACGACCATACCGTCACCATCCGTCATCGAGACAGCATGGAGCAGGAGCGTGTCGCCATTTCTGAATTGCATGGACGTATTGCGGAAGCAACGAGCTTTAAAAGGATATTTGAGAAATTGTAAGGAATTGCAGGAAGCACGAAGTACAAAGATTGTCTAGGAGCAGAATTCAGATTGCATTGCAAAACCCTACTTCTAAATTCTTCAATCGGCGTTAGACATTCGACATTAGTTTTCAAGCAATCCGTATCTCTAACTCGTACTTCGCACTTGTCTCCCTAGTTGGTACTTCGTACGGATTTCTACTAAAAATCTACTTTCCCCTTCTCCTTCCCTTCTCCTAACAATAGGCTTCTCGGGGACTTCGAGTTGACATACACGTGGACGATATTTTGCTGCCCATCAAAATCCCGAATTAGCAAGGTGTTTTTTACCTCCACCGTCTTTGGAAGGGGCGTCGTACTGGATTCAAGGTAAAACCAAGCCGCATCTTCCTCTACCTCATGACCTAAATAATTCAGGGAAATCAATTTTCCATTGACCCAAACCTGAGTATGTTGAAGCAGATAGACTTCCACTAGATTTTCCAACTTGGCCTTGTCCTTGGGCTTCAAAAAATCCACTGTCCCTCCATTTTCCTTACTCAAAGCTACCTCCAAATCATCCCAGAAAATTTTTTGAGCTATTTCCATTTTTTTTGAACCCGCATTGTAGCGCATTTCGGTCAAGGAAATGAAAAATGGATGTGCAAAAGAAACGAATGCCCAAAGTGCCCAAGAAATTACCGTGAGTTGCATTTGCTAGCTCATTTGTGTCGTTTGTAGGAATTATGACGTAATATTGAACTTAATTTATTTCTTTTCGAAGTATTTCTACAAATATGACTTCATTTGAACTCTATTTTAAGTTAGGCCTTCAGCATATTTTAGACCTCCAGGGGTTTGACCATATCTTGTTTATCCTGTCTCTTTGTGCTGTATATGTAGCTCGAGATTGGGCAAAAATCCTACTACTTGTTACGGCATTTACCCTTGGGCACTCCTTGACTCTAGCCCTAGCTACTTTTCAGCTCGTCCAGATACGGCCGGAAGTAATCGAGTTTTTGATCCCAGTGACCATCGCCTGCACAGCCCTACTGACCCTTATCAAGCCCAAACCAAATTTAAGCAAGGGAATCCAACTCAATTACCTCCTTGCCCTCCTATTTGGGCTGATTCACGGACTTGGATTTTCCAATTACCTTCGGTCCTTACTCGGTCAGGAAGCCTCTATTTGGCAACCCTTACTGGCATTTAATGTGGGGCTTGAAGTAGGACAAATCGTGATTGTAGCTGCCTTCCTCCTCCTCACTTCCTTAGTGCACCTTGCCGGAATGAACCGGAAGGAATGGACATTGATTATTTCCTCCTTTATTTTGGGCGTCGCCTGCATGTTACTCTTGGAGAACAAATTTTGGTAATCCAAGTCACTTCATTTCATCCTAGAAACTCGTAACTTTCTCCTCTGAATTTTGATTCTCTCTCCTTTATGAAAAAAATAGTTGCCCTCGCCCTTTTTTCTTGCGCTGCCTTTTTCCCAGCACTAGCCCAGCATACCGAGCAAAATCACGGAATCCGTTTTGAACAGTTGGGACCAATGCTCCGCACACCCAATGTGTACCGGACCGCTTCGGGTGCCCCTGGCCACCTGTACTGGCAGCAGCAAGCCAACTACGTCATCGACGTAGAACTGGATGATACCAACCAGTCCATCAAGGGCAAGGAGACCGTCACTTACATCAACAACTCCCCAGATGTGCTGACTTACCTTTGGCTGCAATTAGATCAGAACAACCGAGGTAAGGATTCTGATACCCCAAAAGTGACTGAATCCAGCATCACCCCACGCATGTCGCTTCGCAGCCTTGAAAGCATCCTTTGGCACTCGGACGACTACGACGTGAAGATTCTTTCCATCCGAGATGCTGCTGGAAAGCCGCTCAACGTAGCCATCAACAAAACCATGATGCGCATCGACCTTCCCCAGCCTTTGAAGGCCGGAGAAAGCACCCAATTTAGCATCGACTGGAGCTTCAACATCACCGACCGCGTTGGGTACATTGGAGGTCGACCAGGCTACGAGTATTTTCCGAAGGATGGCAACTACCTCTACACCATGGCAGAATGGTTTCCTCGCATGGCGGTCTATTCCGACTTCCAAGGATGGCAGAACAAGCAGTTCCTAGGTCAAGGTGAATTTGCCCTCACCTTTGGGAACTACGAAGTGCGCATCACCGTGCCTGCAGACCACATGGTAGGCGCTACAGGGGTTCTTCAGAATCCGGAACAAGTACTTTCTGCCACCGAACTTCAGCGATGGAATAAGGCCAAACAAACCTACGATGCCCCAGTCATCATCCGTACGCAAGCAGAGGCTGAAGCCTTAGAAAAGAAAAGAGCTACTGACAAAAAAACTTGGGTATTCAAGGCCGAAAACGTGCGTGACTTTGCATGGACTTCCTCCCGTAAGTTTATCTGGGATGCCATGGCAGTGAAACAGGGCGGCAAGGACGTGATGGCTATGTCATACTACGGCAAGGAAGGCAATCCACTCTGGGAACAATATTCCACTCGAGTAGTGGCGCACACTCTAAAATCTTACTCTTCCCATACCTTTGATTATCCTTACCCTACCGCCATTTCTGTAGAAGGTAGCAACGGCATGGAGTATCCTATGATCTGCTTCAACTACGGTAGACCTGATGCCGACGGTACCTACTCAGATGCTATTAAATACGGCATGATCTCCGTGATTATCCACGAGGTGGGACACAACTACTTCCCAATGATTGTCAACTCAGATGAGCGCCAGTGGACTTGGATGGACGAAGGATTGAATACCTTCATGCAGTTTATGGCCGAACAAGAGTGGGACAGAAACTATCCATCCAGACGTGGCCCAGCACACAAAATTGTGCCCTACATGAAAAGTGAAAAGCACTTACTCGAGCCGATCATGACCAATTCAGAAAACATCATCCAATTTGGTCCGAATGCCTATGCGAAGCCAGCCACTGCTTTGAACATACTTCGCGAAACGGTGATGGGCAGAGAGTTGTTTGACTTTGCCTTCCAAGAATATGCCAAGCGATGGATGTTTAAGCACCCCACCCCGGACGATCTCTTCCGTACACTGGAAGATGCTTCTGCGGTTGACTTGGATTGGTACTGGAGAGGCTGGTTCTACGGAACGGATCCAGTGGACATTTCTATTGAAAATGTGGCTTGGTACAAGTTGGACAACCGCACTCCAGCACAGAAGAAGGCGGATGCCAAGACTGCTTTCGTAACCGAAGAGACTTATGTATCTAAGGAGTTGAACAACAAAGATGTTTCTCAAACAGTAGTGGAAGCAGATCCTGCCACTCGTGATTTTTACAACAGCTACAATCCATTTACAGTAACACCTGAAGATGAGGCCAACTACAAATCCTTCCTTGCTAGTCTATCTGAAAAGGAAAAAAGCTTATTAAACAGCAACATGAACTTCTATGAGATGACCTTCAAAAACATAGGTGGATTGGTTATGCCCTTAATCATTGAGTTTCACTATGCCGATGGTAGCAAGGAAACAGAACATATTCCTGCGGAGATCTGGAGAAAAAATGAATCTCAAGTGACCAAGGTATTTGCCAAGGAAAAAGAAGTGGTCAAGTTTATACTCGATCCAAAGCGGGAAACTGCCGATATTGACGAAAGCAGCAACTACTGGCCTAGACAATACCAGCCTACCCGATTTGACTTGTTCAAAGGAAGCTCCGCAGTTCGAGGAGCAGCTCAAGGAGACAATCCAATGAAGAAGGCGAATAGGAAATAAAGTTTTAGTGGTCTACGTCTGACGGTCAACGAGGGACAGGATATTAAAACAAACTTCCATCCTTGTTCCTACTAGGGATAAAATCCTTTAAAAATACAAGTAAAAAAGAGGCTGTCTCCTTTCGGGACAGCCTCTTTTTGATACCAACTTGGGTTAGTAGATATGCTACATCTACCTAAAGGAGGAGAAAATAATGCTTGAAGTTCGATTCAATGAGACATTAACTACGGACTATTCGCCGTTGAACTAATGTTATTTCCCCGAGCCAAATTGGTAACCCATCCATCCTCCAGCAAGCATCAGGACAAGGGTCACCGCAAGAACAAGTACCAGGGTTGATAAAGGCATTTCCCAGTCTACATCTCCCAGTTTAAATTTGATAGGGGTATTCCAGTTCATTTGGTAAAAATAGTAATTAATCAGGAGCACCGCTTTTTTACCAGAACCCAAAGAAAATAAGGCTTGAAGTTCAATTAAGTAAGCAGTGGACCGTGGTCTGTTGACCAATTTTATTTTTTCAATACACTCTTCCAGCCCTTCTCTTCCAACTGAGCAGCAGATTCCTCCACCTTTTCCCGAAGACCTTTTTTGAAGGCATCCATCTTTTGACCCACAGCTGCATCATACGCTCCCAAGATAGAAGCAGCAAGAATACCCGCATTTTTTCCACCATTCAAGGCAACTGTAGCCACGGGAATCCCAGAAGGCATCTGCAAAATGGAAAGGATGCTATCCCAGCCATCAATTGAATTGGAACTATGCACCGGTACACCGATCACCGGAAGGCTAGTCAGCGATGCCACCATCCCTGGCAAGTGAGCCGCTCCGCCTGCACCTGCAATGATCACTTTGATCCCCCGCTCGCGAGCAGATTCGGCATAGTCGATCATCCGCTTGGGTGTGCGGTGCGCACTGACCACTGTGAGTTCGAAGGCAATGCCAAGTTCCTCTAAAAATTGGGCCGCTTCGGCCATTACAGGAAGATCAGATTGACTTCCCATGATAATTCCTACCTGTGGATTCATTGCTGTGATTTGATTTTAATGCCTGCTTTGATTCGTTGCGCTTTTTCTTTTACTTCTTCGATATCTTCTCCCAAGAGGGTCACGTGGCCCATTTTTCGAAAGGGTTTGGTGTGCTTTTTTCCATACAGGTGGATATAGACCCCCTTTTCGGCCATAGCCTCTTCCAAGCCTTCTACTTGTACTGCCCCTTCGTATCCTGGTTCTCCGAGCAAGTTGATCATGGCCGCTGGGCAACGTAAGGCAGTATTGCCTAGGGGCCAATTCATCACAGCACGGAGGTGCTGCTCAAACTGGGAGGTAAAGTTGGCTTCGATGGTATGGTGTCCACTATTGTGAGGTCGGGGAGCAATTTCATTGACGAGTACCTCACCACTTCGAGTTACAAAAAGTTCGACGGCTAGGATGCCAACCATGTCCAACTTTAAGATGATTTCTTTGGCAATGGCTTGCGCCATCATTTCGATTTCTGGGGAAATGCCTGCTGGCGCAAAAAGAAACTCCACTAAATTAGCGGTAGGGTGAAAGGCGCATTCCACGGCCGGATAGGCTACTACCTCTCCTTGCTCGTTGCGCGCTACGGTGACTGCAATTTCTTTGTCAAAGTCAATCAACTTTTCGAGTAGCCCCGGAGCATCAAATGCCAGGTCCAAATCGGCAGCCGTACGCAATACTTGTACGCCCCTGCCGTCATACCCTTCCTTCCCAAGTTTGTTTACTGCTGGCAAAAAGGAGGCATTTGCGAAGACTTCGGCCCTGTTTTCCGTCAGGATAAATTCAGCAGTGGGAATGCCATGCTCCAAGTAAAACTGCTTTTGTTTGCGCTTATCTTGAATTAAGGCCAGTAACTGGGGCTGAGGAAATACTTTTTTGCCTTCATCGACCAATTGCTGAAGGGCTTCGGTATTGACTGCCTCAATCTCTACAGTGATCACATCGCAGTGCTGCCCAAAGGCATAAACCTGATCAAAATCCTTTAAAGACCCAACGGTAAACTGCTGTGCAAGGTCTTTGCAAGGGGCATTGGGGTCGGGATCTAGGATATGAATGTCCTGATTGTAGTTAATTGCAGACTGAATCAGCATGCGCCCAAGTTGACCTCCTCCGAGTACGCCTAATGTTGGATGTGGATAAATTGGCTCCATAGCTGAGTCAAAATTAACAGATTAAACCTGAATTTAGAGCAATCCCATTCTAGAATGCATTGGAGACCTTAAAATAGGGGCTAAACAAACCCAAATTACTAAATAGAATTACGATCCTAGTTGGATGGGTCAAACTTAATCCCCATCAGCTCCATTAGTTTGTGCGCATTGAAACTCGGGCAGGCCCCTTCTCTCAAACGGTAATCAAATAGAATCTCCTGATCTTGGATTTCGGAATGGAAGGAATAGTTCTGAACTCGTGCTTCTTTTTCTCCTAGGGCAGCCAATTCAATGTCATGTGTACTGATTAGTCCTAGTCCGCTAGAAGGTAAAAGTTGGGCGACCAAGGCCTCCGATCCAGAAATTCGATCCTGCGTATTGGTTCCTTTCAAGATCTCGTCGAGGAGAAAAAAGATGGGTTCCTTCTGTTCCAAACGCTGCAAAAGCGTACGTATTCGTGAAAGTTCGGCATAAAAGGAACTCACGCTTTCTCCAAGGTTATCAGTATTGCGCATGCTAGTAAAAAGTTGCAAGGGTCCTAGGGTCATTCGATCTGCGAAAGGACGGAGACCCAGGTTAAGCAGGACGGCATTGATGCCTAGGGTACGCATAAAGGTAGTTTTCCCACTCATATTGGATCCAGTGAGCAGCACCAGTTTCTGGTTCGGATTTAAGGCCAGGGAATTCCCCACCGCCTTGCCGGGAAGCAGGAGCGGATGGAAGACATTTTCAGTTTCTATAATGGGTTCTTGGCTCCAGATAGGGATTCCAGGATGACCGACCTCCACCTCAAAGCCGCCAAGGGACACCCACACTTCCCAGTTTTCTAGCGTTTCTGGCAGTAGGACCAGGGAGTTGCTCACCCGTTTTTTCCAAGCAGCAAGCCAGAGAAAAAGAATAAAATCCGTCCAAAAGAGCAAGTTGATGGGAAGATAAAGCAAGTTGATCCGGTTTTGGGTCCAAAGACCTAGCCGATCTAATTCTTGAAGTTGCTTAGAGGTAGGACTACTGCCTGCTTGCAGACGAGCCTGCTCTGCTATTAAAAGTTCTGATTGGAAGGAAATTTTCTCAATTTGTGCGGCTCGCAAGTGCAACGAATTGAGGTGAGAAGCGACTGGAATGGCATTGGCAGCACGTTTAAGGGGATTAAATACCAAGGCGAGCAGAAGCATTCCAACTAGAAACCATGCCCCTAGAATAGCTTGCGGAAGGATCCCTTGGCTAGTCAAAAGAAGAACCAAGACACCACCTAGCGGGCCTAGGATGGCTAGAAGCCAATGGAGTAGATTGGGAGGTGTTTCTTTTTGCTCCAACCAGAGCTTCCAAGGGCCCAATCTTCCCTGGGGAAAGGACAGACCAATGGCCTCCATGGCACGTAGGAAGTCGGGCTTTTGTTGGAGTTCATCCGCTGCTTCCCTCCGTTGCTGGGCCGCCTTCGGATCGACTTCAGACTTCAGAAGGGCGGCTAGTTGCTGTTTCCCCCCATCGGAAGTGCAATGATTGATGAGTTGAAAAAGGGAGTGGGAACCAAACAAATCAAGGTCTCCTGCAAAGGGATGTCCCTTGTCTGCAAATTCATTTCCTGGATCCAAATTGCCTAGTTTCCGTTCCTGACGGGCCTGTTTTTGACTTTGGAGTTGCTGTAAGGCTACGTAAATTCGTTCCTGATCCTTCAGGTAGTTGAACCGATTGATAGAACGGACAAAGAAAAAAATAAGAATCAAGGAAGGGAGGAACCAGCCCCAATGCTCAGAGAGGGTCAAAATCACCGTTGCACCCAAGACAAAAAAGATCATAACACGAAGGATACTCTGCTGAGCTACGTTTCGCTTGTTTGTCTTTTGCTTGAGTTCCAGCTGCTCTGGAGAAAAATCAAAATGATCCATATACAAAGATAGAAATTGCTAGAAGTAGATGCCGGGAATTCTTTTTACCTTAGTTTTTCTACTTTTAATCAGTCCCAGTAATTTTTCTTGAATCAACCATGAAACCTAAAAAGCCCAACCCACTCCCTACCGAGCCCGAAGAATGGGATCTTAGCGAGTGGGTTGGAGTATTGCCTCAAGAAATTCCTCTAACTTATAATTTGGGATGTGTCCGATCACCCAAAAGCTCTCCGTCTGAATCGCGTAAAAATCAAAGCATGGAAATGGATTCCCAAAAACCAAGGGGTAATTAAATTCCTTCTTCTTTTATGTGATAAACCACCCGCTGAGGAAAAGGAATTTCTATTTGTTCTTTATCAAATGCTTCTTTGATTTTCTCTAGAGTTTCGTAGTAAACTTCCCAATAGGAATCAGTATCCGTCCAAGCACGAACCACCAAATCCAAGGAACTATCTCCAAAATTATTAAGCCATACTTCTGGCTCGGGTTCGGAATGAATGCGACTATCTTTTGCCAAAATTGAAAGGACAACCTTTCTTACTTTTTTC
>JAURGC010000215.1 GCA_030833985.1 Algoriphagus sp.
CCCTCCTGATTACCTAATTCATGGTTGTATCCCACAAAGGTTCCCACCGTAATGTCGTTTTCATCGCCTCCAAGCAAATAGGCTATACGAATCAAGCGGAGCAGGTGATTTTGATTGTGGAGCCGCTGAGCGGGATCTCCACCAATCAGGTTTTCAAAAGCTCCCAATGAGAGTCGAAGTTGGGCCTGATTAAACTTTTTTAGAAGCATTTGGGCTTCTACCGGACCAAAGTTCTGGTAATCCAAATGGGTAGCTACAAAGTCATTGCGTGTGCCATCCTTCCGAAAAACACAGAGATCCAAACCTTGAACGCCAATTTGCAGGGCTTTGTCGATCGTTTCCTCCAAACTAAGTTGATCAAAAGCGGAGGTCATGATCCAGATGGGATTTGCCATAGTAAAGAGATTTAAACGAAACATACGCAATCCCTTGGAAGGAAAAAAGTACCACTGATTTACTCCTAGCCCTCGGTTTCTGAATAGCGCTTCCTGAGGATGATTTTTTGTTTCTGTCGATCCCACAAGGCTTGCGCTAGATCTGAGGCAAGCAGCTCTGGTGGAGATTCAACAAGGATTTTTTTGAGTAGATTTTCTGAAAAATCTATGCGGTAGCAAATTTGAAGCAGTCGTTCCAGGTTTTGGTCTAGGAGCTGCCGAATTGCTTGTGTAAGCAATAGTACCACCTGGGCTTCGTCAAAACCTTCCTGAGGCACTGGAAGTGGCAGCTCCTGGGCAACTAGCGCGTAAGTTTCTTCGGTTAAGGAGATCATGGCACCTAGTAAAAAAAGCCCCGTAGAAACGGGGCTGAAATTTAAGCTTCTTTATCGGTATCCGTACTTTCCTGAAACACTTCGGGACAATTCTTGTGAATGAGCAAGTACCAAGCATTGAGTTTTTTGATGTCGGACACATACACGCGATCCTGATCAAATTCTGGTAATACAGATTTTAAAAATGCACGTAACTCAGAATCTGAGGCAGTGGCATCTACTCCTGTATCTCCTTGGTAGGTAGCTTCGATTTTTTTCATGACCGACTCCAAAGGTTCTGCGCCTTCTTCAGTGAGCGTGTAAATAGATATATCACTCAGTACGGATACCCGCATAGACATGCCGGCTACCAACTTGGACTTTTTCTCATCTAATGCTTCCAAAATCACTCCTGAACGAGTAGGTTTAATGATTTTATACAATCCTGGCTTTCCAGCTACGGATGCAATGTCTTTAAAATTCATAGGGAACTAATTCTTTCGGAAACAAATATAAATGATTCTATCGAGTTCAACGCTGGGATTCATATTCAGCGACCAGCTCAGTGATGTATTGGACCACTGCTTCCTTCCCTTGTCCCTTCTCAGCAGAGGTGACAAAGTAATCTGGAGTATCTCCAAAAATCTCGACAAGCTTGTTCAAAAAGGTTTTGACGTTGCGATCAGTTTGGGTTTTGGATTGTTTGTCTGCTTTTGTAAAAGCGACTATAAAAGGAACATCCTCCTCCCCACACCAATTCAAAAATTCCAAATCGATGGTTTGGGGTTCCAAGCGGCTATCAATCAAGACAAAAACTCCACAAAGATTTGATCGCGTGGTCAGGTATTCGCTAATCATTTTCTCCCACTTTACCTTTTTATCCTTGCTGACTTTTGCAAATCCATAGCCCGGCAAATCCACTAAAAACCAACGATCATCAATGGTGAAGTGATTGATGAGCTGCGTTTTCCCCGGCTTTTGGGAGGTTTTTGCTAGTTCCTTCACCCCAGTGAGCATATTGATCAAAGAACTCTTTCCTACATTGGATCTTCCGATAAAGGCAATCTCTGCTCGATCGGGTTTGGGGCATTTGGAAAGGTCACTGTTGCTAATTAAAAAAGTGGCTTTACGCATCATGTTTTATTTCTTGACAACAAAAATAGGGGTTTATTTTGGAAGCATCTTGGCCAAAGGCCTACAACAATTTTCTATTCCTCGGGTTTGTATCGTAATATTGCCCCAATAAAGTAAAATTCACATGTCCGTCGTTCCCTACAAAGATAAGCAAGACCCAAAAAAAGCACAGGTTGCTGAAATGTTTAACAGCATCAGCCCCAAATACGATTTATTGAATCATGTGCTGAGCCTGGGAATTGATATTATTTGGAGAAAAAAAGCGGTTCGTCAGCTGCAGAAAGATGCCCCCAAATTGATTTTAGATATTGCAACAGGGACAGGTGATTTTGCCATCGAAGCATTGGCCTTGCATCCAGATAAGATCATCGGAGTGGATATTTCGGAGGGCATGCTTTCTGAAGGTCGCAAAAAAATGGTCAAGCGAGGCTATCAAGATAAAATCGACATGCTCTTGGGAGATTCTGAAGGGCTCCAGTTTGAAGACAATAAATTCGATGCAGTCATCGTTTCTTTTGGTGTTCGGAACTTTGAAAATCTGGAAAAAGGATTAGCAGACATGTATCGTGTCCTAAAGCCAGGAGGAAAGACTGTCATTCTTGAATTTAGCAAGCCCAAGGCATTTCCTATGAAGCAAG
>JAURGC010000098.1 GCA_030833985.1 Algoriphagus sp.
AAAGGGAAATTTGTGTTTGGAGATATTCCATCAGGAAGATTGTTTTTTGTGGATTTGAAGGGAGACAAACCAGTAGCACAAACCTGGGCGATTCGATTCCAAGGGAAAGCAATGAGCCTTAAAGAACTTGTAGGCCATAATCGTGTGGATCTAAAGTTTGGGCAAGATGCGGAGAAGCGTCTGTACGTGATGAGTAAAACGAATGGAGTCGTGTATCGTGTTTTGGAAGAATAATTGTAAAATGTACCGAGTAGGGGCTTAAATACGAGGCACGAAATATGAAACACGGAATGACGATTAATTTCGAATGTTGAACGCCGATTGAAGAATTTTGAATAGTAAACTAGTCGGCTATGCCAGCAAAATTTAGTCTAATTTCTTGGCTCTAGTATCCCGCCTCTATTTTAAAATTCCTTTCAAATCCGCCGGCGAATACCCCACAGACTTCAAAGTCTTATGATCGCCCTCGCGGAAGACAAGGTAGAGATCCCCTTCTTTTTCGTAAAAGCAGGGCGTGCCTTTCGCTTCGTAATGTGCCACGGTAGCCTTGGCTTCTTCCTCTGTCTTGCAGGCCTTGCTCATGTTGGAGCGCTGCACCTCGTCAAAAAGGGCCTTGAATTTTTCTCCCAAGCCAAACTCCAAGATGGCACCGGAAAGCACGTATTGCAAGTCACAAAGTGCATCAGCAATCTCCACCAAATCTTTGTTTTCAATGGCTTCTTCCAGCTCCTTCAACTCCTCGGCGAGTAAGGAAACGCGCAAGGCACAGCGGGTTTCGGATGGAATAGTAGGCTCAGGTAAAACAGGGTGCTTGAAGGTCTCGTGAAATAGGGCCACAGAGCTGAGAGAGGCGGGATCTTGCATGGGAAAGAAAATCGTATGGAGATGAAAATTAAATTATTTATCCGTGATGAGCTATTCGTTCATAATGTCCACAACAAAGTCAATTGGTGACAAGGAGGGGATTCATTGCGACAGAGTTTATTTTTTTGCAGCCGCAAAGCGATCGGCTACGGCCTTCCAGTTGACCACCTTCCAAAAGGCAGTTACGTAGTCGGGTCGGCGGTTTTGGTAGCGCAAGTAGTAGGCATGCTCCCACACATCTAAACCCAAAATTGGAGTACCCTTTACCTCGGCAATGTCCATGAGTGGATTATCTTGGTTAGGGGTAGAACTTACGACGAGCTTGCCCGAAGCCTCTACGAGAAGCCAGGCCCAGCCCGACCCAAATCGGGTTTTGGCAGCGGTTTCAAACTGGCTTACAAAGGCTTCGTAACTCCCAAAAGAGGCTTCAATGGCGTTTAAAAGAGTGCCTTCCGGACCCGATCCGGCGGGCGGTCCAAGAATACTCCAAAACAGTTCGTGGTTGTAATGCCCTCCTCCATTGTTTCGCATTTTCGTAGAGTACTTGGAAATGTTGGAGAGCATTTGCTCCAAGGGTTGAGTTGTATCTACGCCTTCTTCCTTGGCAGCATCCCGAAGATTGTTCGCATAAGAGGCAGCATGTTTTGTATAATGAATTTCCATGGTCTGCGCATCGATGTGTGGTTCCAAGGCACCGTATCCATAGGCCAAGGGCTGTTGGGTATATTTTGTAGAAAATGCCAATGGACTCTCTTTTCCAAAAAGGTCGGTAATACCAGTTCCTAAAAGCCCTACGGTTAAACTAGCTTTTGCAGAGTTGGTAAGAAAAGTTCTTCGGTTTGAATTTGTCTTCATGGTAGATTGTGTTGGATAGACGAATCTACAGTATTTTGTCAAAAATTTGGACCAGAAATTCATTTTCCCTTTCAAAAAGATAGAACTTGCTTTCAGTACAAATGCGTAAGTTTGTCTTTCAATTGGGAATATTTTCCCCTAAAACTCCCCCACGGATGGCTCTAACACAGGACATACGGTTTTACAAGTACCAAGGCACTGGCAACGACTTTGTGATGGTGGACGATCGCCAATCAATTTGGGATCTTGGCAACACGGCGCGGATCTCGGCACTTTGTGACCGCAAATTTGGCATTGGTGCCGATGGACTGATTCTGATCCGATCCCATGCAAACTACGATTTTGAAGTGGTTTATTTCAATGCAGATGGCACCCAAAGTTTCTGTGGAAATGGGGCACGTTGTGCAGTTGCCTTTGCCGCCTACCTTGAAATAATTAATCAAAAAACCCGGTTTTTAGCCATCGACGGCCCTCATGAAGCCTACTTAGACCAAGGCATGGTGGCGCTCAAAATGGGGGACGTATCCCAAATTGTGGAAAGCCTAGGCGATGCATTTGTCCATACTGGCTCCCCCCATCACGTACGCTGGGTAGAGCACCTGGACGACTATCCAGTGCTAGAGCAAGGACAATTGCTTCGGCACGACCCCTGCTACGCTCCTGGTGGTAGCAACGTCAACTTTATGCAAAAACTAGGCGATGCTGAAATTTTCGTCCGCACCTTTGAACGTGGAGTAGAAAATGAAACACTCTCCTGCGGCACAGGCGTCACGGCAGCAGCCCTTGTTTGTGGAGCACTCACCCAACAAAAAGACATCCAAATCCGTACCCTTGGTGGGAATTTGAGAGTAACTTTTGAAGGGAATACCCAAACAGGATTTACAAACATTTGGTTAATCGGACCTGCACAGCAAGTTTTCTCCGGGCGGTTCTGCCAAGAAGACTTTCACTAAGACCAGCGAATTACCCGGCCCTAAGGAGTACCAATTCTAAAAAAAGGACGTATTTTTAAGTCCCCAAAAAGGGAAGACATCATACCATGCTAGATTTTATTGCAAAAGGATTAGCCAAAATTTTTGGAACTAAATCCGACAGAGATATCAAAGACTTGCTACCGAAAGTAGCAGAAATCAACCAGATTTTTTCAGGCTTGGCCGGACTATCCGATAACCAACTTCGGGAAAAGACCCAGACCCTTCGTGTTCAAATTCAAGATCAGCTCAAGGGTATTGATGCTAGAATTGCCGATATCAAATTAAAAATTGAAGCACTTCCTGCCGATGCGGTTCACCAGAAAGACGAACTTTTTAACCAGATTGAAGCACAAGAAAAAGACCGAGATACGGAGTTAGAAAAAGTGTTGGAGGAAGTTATGCCTACAGCTTTTGCTATTGTAAAGGAGACTGCCAGAAGATTTAAAGAAGTGGGAAAATTGGAGGTTACTGCCACTGCTCGTGATCGGGAGCTTGCTGTATCCAAGTCCAATGTACAGATTCAAGGAGAAGTTGCTACCTGGCACAACAAATGGTTGGCAGCGGGAACTGAAGTAATCTGGGACATGGTGCACTACGACGTACAGTTGATAGGTGGCATGGTACTACACAAGGGGAAAATTGCCGAAATGGCTACAGGGGAAGGAAAAACCCTAGTTTCAACCCTCCCAGCATTTTTGAATGCATTGTCTGGTCGTGGGGTGCACCTAGTGACGGTAAACGACTACCTTGCCAAGCGAGATTCCGAATGGAATGCGCCCTTATTTGAATTTCATGGACTGACGGTAGACTGTATTGACAAGTATCCCCCTAATTCCCCAGCGCGAAAGCGTGCTTACGAATGTGATATTGTCTACGGTACCAACAACGAGTTTGGCTTCGATTACCTCCGAGACAACATGGCGAGAGAATCCGAAGACCTGGTTCAAGGCAAACACCACTTTGCTATGGTCGATGAAGTGGATTCCGTCTTGATTGATGATGCCCGTACCCCCTTGATCATCTCCGGGCCGGTGCCTCGTGGTGATGTGCATGAATTTGATCAGATGAAGCCTCGCGTAGCCACCTTGGTAGATGAGCAACGTAAGTTAGTTCAAGGATTTTTGACTTCAGCCAAGAAGTTGATTGCCGATGGAAACGATAAAGAAGGGGGCTTGGCCTTGTTTCGGGCTTACCGAGGCATGCCCAAATACAAGCCTTTGATTAAATACCTCTCTGAACCAGGAATTCGAGTAATTCTTCAAAAATCAGAGAATTATTACCTTCAAGACAACAAGCGCAACATGCCGGAAGCAGACGAGCCACTGTTGTTTACCATCGAGGAAAAAACAAATGGAATAGACCTCACCGACCGGGGGATTGAAACCATGACCTCTAAAAACGAAGATCCTAACTTCTTTATTTTACCGGATATCGGAATTGCTCTAGATGTCTTGGAAAAAGATAGTGCTTTGGACGACACCGAAAAATTGGTGCGTAAGGAAGAAGTAATCAAGGAATATGGGGTAAAAGCACAACGAATCCACACGGTTAACCAATTGCTCAAGGCGTATTGCATGTTTGAGCGTGACACGGAATACATCTTAGTTGATGGAAAGGTGAAGATTGTGGACGAACAAACAGGCCGAGTGATGGAAGGAAGGCGCTATTCAGACGGGCTTCACCAAGCCATTGAAGCCAAGGAAAATGTGAAGGTGGAGGATGCTACCCAGACCTATGCTACCATTACCCTTCAAAACTATTTCCGCATGTACCACAAGTTGGCAGGCATGACGGGAACAGCAGAAACTGAAGCAGGGGAATTTTGGGAGATTTACAAGTTGGATGTAGTAGTCATTCCGACCAACAAAGGAATCATTCGTGAAGATCGGGAGGATAAGGTGTACAAAACGGTACGAGAGAAATTTAACGCGGTCACGGATGAAATCAACGATCTCGTAGCTCAGGGTAGACCCGTGCTCGTGGGGACTACTTCGGTAGAAATCTCTGAGGTACTTAGCCGCATGCTCACCTTGAAGAAAATACAGCATCAGGTATTGAACGCCAAGCAGCACGCTCGTGAAGCGGATATTGTGGCGGAAGCGGGTAAGCCAGGCACAGTGACCATCGCTACCAACATGGCAGGAAGGGGTACGGATATTAAGTTGACCCCAGAATCCAGGAAGGCAGGAGGTTTGGCAATTATAGGAACAGAGCGTCACGAATCTCGTCGTGTAGATAGGCAATTGCGTGGTCGATCTGGTCGTCAAGGAGATGTGGGATCCTCCCAGTTTTTTGTATCTCTTGAGGATAGCTTGATGCGTCTTTTTGGATCGGATCGGATCGCCAAATTGATGGACCGCATGGGCTTGGAAGAAGGGGAAGTCATCCAACACAGCATGATCACCAAGTCCATTGAACGGGCACAGAAAAAAGTGGAGGAAAATAACTTCGGTACACGCAAGCGCTTGCTTGAATACGATGACGTGATGAACTCCCAGCGTGAGGTGGTCTACAAGCGAAGAAAGAATGCGTTGAAAGGAGATCGTTTGGAACTCGATATTCTCAATATTCTTTTTGATGTATGTGAGAACCTAGTGGCAATGAGCTCTTCGACTTCCGATGCAGAAGATCTGCGGATGAATGTCTTCACCAACTTAGGCTTTGATTTTGCAGTAACCGATGCTGATTTGAAAATCAAAGATGCTCAAAAGCTAACACAAGAGTTGTATGCGCAAGCATTTACCTACTACCAAAGGAAGAATGCTCAAATTGCAGAGACGGCATTGCCGGTATTCAAAAAAGTGCAAGAAGAGCGTGGTGCAACGGTCAAAGACATAATGGTTCCGATTACCGATGGGGCTAAGCAAATAGGAGTAGTATGTAACCTAGAAAAAACACTACAGAATAACGGACAGGAATTGGTTCGTGCCATTGAAAAGAATGTGTCCTTGGCGATCATTGATCAAAATTGGAAGGAGCATTTGCGCGATATGGATGATTTGAAACAGTCCGTGCAAAATGCGGTATACGAGCAAAAAGACCCGCTTTTAATTTATAAGTTTGAGGCCTTTGAATTGTTCAAACGATTCATTGGAAAGCTAAACGAAGACATGACTACCTTTCTTACGCGGGCTGACCTACCCAAGCAAGATCCCGCTCAGGTTCAACAGGCACAACCTCGTCGTGCGGCTGAACCAAAGGTACAAGCCTCCAAAGCGGAGGTGGGAAACACTCTTAATCCTGGCGCAAACTTGGCTGCTTCTGCTGCTGCAAATGCGGGAAGACCTGCTCCTCCTCCCATTGCTCCGCGTAAGGTTGAAAAGGCCTATGGTAGAAATGACAAGGTCTCTGTGAAGTACCGCGACGGAAGTACAAAAGTCGATGTGAAGTACAAAAGTGTGGAACAGGACATTGAACAAGGCAATTGTGTGGTCATAGAAGGGTGAAAAGAATGAAAAGTTTCTGGATAGTTGGATTGGTACTTATTGCCCTAGGATGCTCCTCCTCTAAAGGAGTGCCCAAGGGAGAGGCAAGTCGGTATGCAGGATACGATGAAAATATTTCCACCTCCCTTCCAGATTTTCCTGATTTCAATCAGGCTTTAGACAGCCTAAATACAGCACCTCCTACTTCTTCCCAAGAGGTAGATCTAGTACTTTTGGAACAAGTACAAAAGAACTACGATAAGGCAAAGTTAGCCCCGTACTTTAATGGCTTTACCGTATTGGTGTATTCTGGAGTAGATAGAAATGTAGCATTCAAAACCCTTGAGGAACTGACCCTTTTATTTCCAGATAGCAAACCAGAGATGCAGTACCAGCAGCCAAGGTATCTTATTAAAGTTGGTCGCTTTGGTTACAAAATAGAAGCGCAACCGGTGTTCAATGCATTGAAGAAACAGTTTCCAACCACCCGAATTATTCAGGACAGATTTTTACGGAAGGAGTATGAACTTCCTAGCTCAACAGACACCGATGCTACAAAACAAAATTAAATCGTTGGCAAGTGCCTACAAGGAAGAGGTAATTTCTTTTCGTAGGCACCTTCATGCCCATCCAGAGCTTTCCTTTAAGGAGTTTGAAACAGCAACCTTTGTAGCGAACAAATTAAAAGAATTTGGGATCACTGAGATTGAATCCAAGGCAACTACGGGATGGTCAGCATTAATTAAAGGAAAAAACCCGGAAAGGAAGGTCGTGGCCCTTCGTGCAGATATGGATGCTTTGCCGATCATTGAGGCCAATGAAGTACCTTATAAATCTCAAAACCCAGGGGTGATGCATGCCTGTGGACACGATGCACACACCGCCTCCTTATTGGGAGCAGCAAAAATTTTGAATGATGTTCGGGATCAATTTGAGGGAACTATAAAGTTGATTTTTCAGCCGGGGGAAGAAATAATTCCTGGAGGGGCTTCCCTGATGATCCAAGACAAAGTATTGGAAAATCCTCGTCCCCAAGCAATTTTGGGCCAGCATGTGATGCCATTTATTCCAGCCGGCAAGGTGGGTTTTCGCTCTGGACTGTACATGGCCAGTACGGATGAATTGTACCTAACCATCACTGGAAAAGGAGGACATGGAGCCATGCCTGAAACCTTCATTGACCCGGTGTTGATTTCTGCACATTTGCTAGTGGCTTTGCAACAAATCGTCAGCCGAGTGGCCAATCCAAAGATTCCATCGGTTCTTTCTTTTGGACGAGTGGAAGCGCTAGGAGCCACCAACATCATTCCCAATGAGGTGAAGATCCAAGGTACTTTCCGCACGTTAGACGAAGCTTGGAGAGCCAAAGCACATCAAAAAATGCGTCAAATTGCCGAAGGAATTGTGGAGGGAATGGGCGGAAAATTAGACTTTGAAATCAGAAAAGGATATCCTTTTCTAAAAAATGAACCTGCTTTGACGGCACGCACGATGGAGGCAGCTCGTTCCTATTTGGGAGCGGAAAATGTCCTTGACCTAGATATCTGGATGGCTGCCGAAGACTTTGCCTTCTTCTCACAAGAGGTGGATGGCTGTTTTTACCGATTGGGTACACGAAACGAAGCGCGAGGCATCACCTCTGGGGTACATACTCCTACTTTTGATATTGAAGAAGAAGCCTTGGAGATCGGTTCAGGCCTAATGGCTTGGCTAGCAGTATCCGAATTGTCTTCTACCTAAAGAACTATCTCCTTTTTGTTATGAAAAGAATCTATACCTTCTCCCTCACACTTGTTTTTACCTTGTGTGTCTCTCAAGCGTTTGCCTGGGGGCAATTGGGCCACTACTTAATTGGGTACCTAGCTGAAAAGCAACTCAAAAAATCCACCCTCAAAAAGGTAGAAGGATTGATTTACCCTACCTCCCTAAGCAAAAGTGGTACATGGATGGATGACATTCGTTCGGATAAAAGTTATGATTTTGCGACTACCTGGCATTACCTGAACAGCAAGAATGGGGAATACGATCCGAGTACGCAGGAAAAAACGGGGGATGCGTATGAGGCCATTCAGCGAATCAAAGCAGAGTTGAAGAAAGGGGGCTTGGATCCGAAAACGGAGGGGGAAAAGTTAAAAATGCTGATCCACATGATCGAGGATATCCACCAGCCACTGCATGTCGGTACGGGTACCGATCGAGGAGGAAATGATGTTAGATTAGAGTTTTTTGGGCAGCCAACCAATTTGCACGCCCTTTGGGATAGTGGGATGATTGATCGTCAAGGGATGAGTTTTACGGAATTAGGAGAAGAACTCAACCGGCGTATGTCTCCTCAATTGCAAGCAAAATATCGTGCTGGAACGATGCAGGATTGGCTCAAAGAAGCAGTAAGTTATCGGCCTCAGGTGTACAATCTTCCAGAGAATAAAAAGATCAGCTACCCTTACCTATACCAGAATTTCAGCATTGCTGAGGAGCGTTTGATTGCTGCAAGCGTACGTTTGGCGCAGGTATTGGAGGAGATTTATCCGTGATTACCAGGAGGGATAATAGGAATCTCTATAAAAATTGTGAGGGTTTTTAAAGTAACTTATTTTTAAGTTTCAGGAGCATTTTCTCCTTGAATCAAGGGAATTGTATTTTTAGGTTTCTTGAGGTCTAATTAATTAAAGATAAATGGATCTCTCTGTGATTAGTTAATTTGAGGAAATTACTGATTGAGAAAATTTTTAAAAGCGGGATGAAATTTAACATCATGTCAACTTGTGCAGGCTCAACCCAATGTAATAATTAGCATAATAAATATAATAATTTGTTTGTTGATTAATTTACATTAAAGTTTAGAATCAACTTTCTTTTTTGGTTAATTAAAAACCAATTAGTATTTTAATTGATAGTAAAATTAACAGGGCTTACAAATAATTATACGATAAGCTAGAATTGTATCAATTTGAAAGATAAGATCAGTTATTACTAACTGATAAGCCTAAAATCAATCTAATATTATTGGAAATAGCAATACATAAAAACTGATTAATTTTAGTGTTAAGAATTAATAATCAACTATTTAAAATAAATTTTTGGAGAAAAAGTTTCAAAAAAAAACAAAAAATTAATAAGTCTAGTAAGCTTAATTATTTATAATAATTTAA
>JAURGC010000049.1 GCA_030833985.1 Algoriphagus sp.
CCGGATGCGGGAATTTGTAGCTTTTCGAGCGGCAATTGAGCTTTTAAAAGATCGAGGAATGGAAAAAACACTCGACCAGGTATATGCGAAATGTGTTGCGAATCCAAATCACACCGAAAATTTTGTAAAGCAGGTATATGCGCCCTTTTCCGAGGAGGAAATCTCCAATAAAGTAGCGGAAATTGTAACCACTTCGGATATCAAAGCAGAGGTAATAGTCATCTTCCAAACGGTTGAGAGCTTACATCGCTGCATCCCTGAGCACACCGGAGATTGGTACTTTACCGGAAACTACCCGACATCTGGCGGTACACGCGTAGTGAACAAAGCCTTTGTAAATTACATAGAAGGAAAGACAATAAGGTCGTATTAATACCTGTTTAGTCTGTTCTATACTTTGGTTGATTGACAATTGATTATTTTCAATTCCCTCGACCTACATTGATAGCTATTTCATAAAAGCCAATACTAAAATCAGCAAAATGATCGACGTTTCCCTACTCAAGCAAATTTGTGAAATCCCAGGTGCCCCTGGATTTGAAAAGCCTGTTCGTGACTTAGTGGTTTCCTTGGTTTCCCCATATGTTGATGAGGTGCGTATCGACAACATTGGCAACGTGATTGCCCTCAAAAAGGGAACACGGAATCTGGATGGAAAGCGCGTCATGCTCGCTGCGCACTTGGATGAAATCGGATTTATCGTTTCTCATATCGATGAGCAAGGCTTCCTACGATTCAATACGCTTGGTGGATTTGATCCGAAAACCCTCACCGCTCAACGGGTGATCGTTCATGGCAAAAAAGATTTGATAGGGGTGATGGGTAGTAAGCCCATTCATGTGATGACCCCCGAGGAGAAAACCAAGCTTCCCAAGACCACAGATTTTTTTATTGACCTAGGCATGCCGAAGGAAGAAGTAGACAAATACATTACCATAGGGGACCCAATAACCCGCGATCGGGAACTGATTGAGATGGGCGACTGTGTCAATTGCAAGTCTATCGACAATCGTGTTGCGGTTTATATTGTAATTGAGGCGCTGAAGCAACTCACAAACCCAGCATACGATGTCTATGCTGTATTTACGGTACAGGAAGAAGTGGGTATTCGTGGCGCAAATGTAGCGGCACACCAAATCAATCCAGACTTTGGTATTGCACTAGATACCACCATTGCCTTTGATGTACCTGGAGCAGCAGCACACGAGAAGGTGACCGAACTGGGGAAGGGTACTGCCATCAAGATCATGGATGCAATGACCATCTGCGATTACCGAATGGTGGCATTTATGAAGCAGGTAGCTGCAAAAGAATCCATCTCCTGGCAGCCGGAACTTTTGACAGCAGGAGGTACGGATACGGCAGGGGTACAGCGCATGGGTAAGCAAGGTGCCATAGCTGGGGCAATCTCCATTCCTACGCGTCACCTGCATCAAGTGATCGAAATGGCACACAAGAAGGATATTGCCGATTCCATCGCTTTACTGGTGGCCTGCCTTGAGCAACTGGATTCCTATGACTGGAGTCATTAAATACCGACCAGGGAGAACCTTCTTGGGAATAATTAAGTGATTTGACCTAATTGCAACTAGCTATGTCCATCCTCTCATTTATCCTTTATTTCCTGACACTAGGAATTTCTGTTTTTGATCATGCTCTCCAGAGCGGAGCCCAAATTCAGCAGGATTCGTCTGACTGGAAAGTGCTTTTTAACGGGGAGGACTTAAAAGGCTGGATTCCAAAGATCCACCACCACGAGGTGGGGGATAACTATGCAGAAACCTTCCGAGTACAGGATGGTGCCATAGCGGTCAATTACGACGGTTATGGAGAGTTTAACGATCGCTTCGGACACCTCTTTTACGAAGAGCCCTTCTCGAACTTCCACTTGGTTTGGGAGTACCGCTTCACGGATCAGTTTGTGCCCTCTGCCCCTAGTTACACCTACCGTAATTCTGGAGTAATGTTTCACTCGCAGGCACCAGAAAGCATTTTGAAAGAGCAGGATTGGCCTATTTCGGTGGAATACCAGATGTTGGCAAGAGAAAAGGAGGGCGAACCTCGACCTACGGGAAATATGTGTTCCCCAGGTACCGATATTGTCTTTGATGGGAAAATCGATCCTAGGCATTGCATTAATTCTGCTTCCCCAACTTTTGCTTGGGACGAATGGGTAAGCGCGGAGTTAATTGTCTATAGTGACTCCATCGTCCATCATCTGGTGAATGGCGATACGGTATTGACTTATTCGTTTCCTCAAATCGGTGGAGGAGTGGCGAATCGATACAATCCAACCCTTAAAGTCGATGGAACCCCCTTGAGGTCAGGCTACATCGGCCTGCAAAGTGAAGGACAGGGGGTACTTTTTCGTCAACTGAAAATTCGAGAATTGAAATAAGTCTCCCGATCCCTGAACTAAGAATCGGGAGGATTTCCTTATCCCAATTGGGCCAAGCTTGCTTCCAGGGCCTTTATTTTTGCCAATGCATCGGCCTGCTTTTTTCGCTCCATGTCCAATACTTGTGCAGGAGCACCAGCCACGAAGCGCTCATTACTTAATTTTTTCTCTACCCCAACCAAGAAACCTTTGGTATAGTCCAATTCCTTTTGAATGGTAGCTTTTTCTGCTTCCACATCGATGGAGTCACCCATAGGAATGAAGCATTCATCTGCTTTCACCACAAAGCTCATGGCCTGCTCCACCTTATCTCCAAATTGCAGCGAGGAAAGGTTAGCAAGTTTGATTAATACAGATTCAAATCGGATATACAAACCAGGGTTCGGGGTACGGATGGTCAAGTCTAATGCTTCTTTTGGGGACATGCCTTTGGAGGCACGTAGGTTTCTGACCTGGGATACCACCTCAAATACTTGTGCTGCATCTTCTGTAATCTTTGCATCGTAAGCCTTAGTTTCTGGCCAAGCTGCAAGGATTAAGGAATTTTCAACAGAACGTTCACTGATCTGATGCCACAATTCTTCCGTAATGAAAGGCATGAATGGGTGAAGGATTTTCAAGATATTTTCAAAAATCTCCAAAGTCTTTTCGTAGGTCGCCTGATCGATAGGCTGCTGGTAGGCAGGCTTGATCATTTCCAAATACCAAGCACAGAAGTCATCCCAAACCAGCTTGTAGGTAGCCATCAAGGCATCTGAAATTCGGAATTTCTCAAAGTGCTCGTTGATCTCACTCAAACTTTGGTGGAATCGCTGCTCAAACCATTCAATGCTAGCTGCATTGGAGGCGCCATCGAGGCTTGGATCTACTTCCCATCCTTTGACGAGACGGAAGGCATTCCAGATTTTATTAGCAAAATTTCTTCCTTGCTCCACCAATTTATCGTCGTAAGGAAGGTCATTTCCCGCAGGGGAAGAGAAGAGCATGCCTGTACGCACGCCGTCTGCACCATATTGGGCGATGAGTTCAAGCGGATCTGGGGAGTTGCCCAAGGACTTGGACATTTTTCGTCCGAGTTTGTCCCGCACGATACCCGTGAGATACACGTTTTTGAAAGGCTTTTCACCCAGGTATTCGTAACCAGCAATGATCATCCGTGCCACCCAAAAGAATAAAATCTCTGGTGCAGTCACCAGGTCATTGGTCGGATAATAGTAGCTGAGTTCTTGGTTGGGCTTTCCTGTGGTGAATACGTCTGTATCAAATACGGAAATTGGCCAGAGCCAGGAGCTAAACCAGGTATCCAATACGTCCTCATCTTGACGGAGGTCAGCGAGAGTATAGTGGGTGTTAAAGTTGCGATTGGCCTGTGCCAGTGCCTCTTCTGCAGTTTTGGCAACTACATATTCTCCGTTGGGTAGGTAATAAGCAGGGATTTGATGTCCCCACCAGAGCTGACGTGAAATGCACCAATCGCGGACATTCTCCATCCATACTCGGTACATATTTTTGAACTTGGGTGGGTGTAACTGGATGATGTCCTCCATCACTGCTTTGAATGCAGGCTGGGTAATTTCATCCATCTTCAAGAACCATTGCATGGATAGCTTCGGTTCAATGACTGCATCGCTCCGTTCGGAGTGCCCCACATTGGAGGTGTATTCTTCCACTTTTTGAAGCTGTCCTGCTTCTTCAAGAAGCTTTCCAATTTTCTTACGCGCTACAAATCGATCTTCTCCTACAAGCAATTGTGCTTTTTCATTGAGCGTACCATTGTCGTTGAGGATGTCAATTACTTCTAGCTTGTGTTTGACACCCAGTTCGTAATCGTTGAGGTCGTGTGCAGGAGTTACTTTGAGGCAACCCGTGCCAAATTCCATGTCTACGTAGCTGTCTTCAATGATTGGAATACTTCGGTTGATCAGTGGAATGATTGCATGCTTTCCTTTCAGGTGGGTGAATCTTGGGTCCTCCGGATTGATGCAGATCGCCACATCAGCCATGATCGTTTCTGGACGAGTGGTGGCGATAGTTAGGAATTGATCTGTAGTTCCTTCGATGGCGTAGTTGATGTAATATAACTTGGAAGCCACCTCTTTCATAATCACTTCATCGTCCGAAAGGGCTGTTTGCCCCTTCGGATCCCAGTTAACCATGCGGATGCCGCGGTAGATTTTTCCTTTTTTGTGGAGGTCCACAAATACAGAAAGGACAGCATCACTAAGTCCTGGATCCATGGTAAAGGCAGTTCTGTCCCAATCGCAAGAAGCTCCTAATTTCTTCAATTGCTCCAAGATGATGCCTCCATATTTTTCTTTCCATTCCCAAGCATGGGTGAGAAATTGCTCTCGAGTAAGGTCTTTTTTAGCTATGCCTTTCTCTTTCAGGAGTTGAACCACCTTTGTCTCGGTAGCGATAGAGGCATGGTCGGTACCGGGTACCCAGCAAGCATTTTTGCCTTGCATGCGGGCACGGCGGATGAGCACGTCTTGGATGGTATTATTAAGCATGTGCCCCATGTGGAGCACTCCAGTGACGTTGGGCGGAGGGATAACGATGGTATAGGGTTCCTTGGTGGGATCCACGCTGGAGGAAAACAATTTGTGTTCCATCCAATAGGTATACCACTTGGCCTCGGCCGATGCTGGATCGTATTTGCTTGCAATAGACATAGGTACTGAATTCTTAAGTTGCAAAAATAGTAGAAAAAGTTTGGGGGCGGGAGCCGAAGGAGAAAGAAAAAGGAGGATAGGCAGTATTATGGGTAAAATAAAATCACAAGTAGAGCTACTGATATCCTTTTTTCTTCTTAGGACCAATCAGGTCTTAAAAAAATTAAAGTACCGCTAAACCCTTCCATAAAAAAAGCCGGGAATCCCCGGCTTTTGATTGATAAGGAACTTTGTATACCAGCTAAAAGAACCAAGGGTTAAAGTTCCACTAGAAATCGACTGTTGACTAGTGGTATTTTATTTTTTAACAATAGGTAACATAATTCGGCTTTGGAATTTTCCTCCATGGTGGATGGAGTTGTTGGCTACAATACCCTTAGTTTCGTCGTAGTTGTTGCCTCCTGTATTCATGTTGCGATCAAACCGCGGGAAGTTGGAGCTACTTACCTCGATGCGAATTCGATGTCCTTTCTCAAAGTAGTTGGAGGTACTCATCGGGGTCAATTGGATTTCATAGACCTCTCCTTTTTCCATCCAAACTTCCTTCTCGTAGCCTTCTCTGTAGCGCACCCGTTGGATGGTTTCGTCTAGGTTGTAGGCGGTGCCGTCTGGGTAGACATCGATTAGTTTGATGGTTACGTCCGTGTCCTTTACGTCTGAAGATAGGTAGAGGACGCTTTCAATGAAGCCAGAAACTTCCACGCCGGCTTCCAAAGGGTCTGTGGTGTACACCAGGATGTCATCTCTGAGTTCCATTTCCTGTTGGTCCATGGCTCCTCCTTGAATGGCATTACCAGTACAGCAGACATTTCCACCATTCGAAGTCACTGGATTCATCGGGTCGTATCGGTAGTTGTCGTGAGAACTTGCTTTTGGAAGCTTTTCTACCAACTTACCATCCCCATTTCGAGTATTTGCAGCGCCTTTAGAATCCAAAAAGAAGGGGGTCATCACTGCATCTTTGGGTGGCCAAACGTCTGAAGATTGCCATACATTTTTACCCATGGTGTAGTAGGTGACCTTGGGAAGCTTGGCGATGGTGTCGTTGTCTTTTCCTTTTAGCCAACGATCAAACCAGGCTGTAATCACTTCATCGTAATTCCAGCGAGCATCTCCTACACTGCGCTGTCCAATCATGGTATTTTCGGTTGCGCGGGTAAAAGAGCAATGCAGCACAGGGGCGATGATCAAATACTGATTGTCCCGAGCCATCTGGCTGATGGCATTGGTACGGGCATGGTTGTAAAGTGCAATATTGGGGGAGGAGGAAACATCGTACCAGGATACAAACCACATACTCGGCGTATCAAAAGGCATGTTATCGTGGTACAATCCACCTTGGTACCAGCGTGGATCATTTGGTTTGCGCGTGATCATCTCCTCATAGATTCCATTTGGGCCATTAACATTTCTGATAATATCCTGCAGGGGTAAGTGAGCTAAAGCTGCTTTCCAGTCTACTTTAGGGTATTCTGGAGCCAAGTCGTAAAATCGCTGCAAACGAAGCAAATCTTCTTTCCCAATACCCGCTTGAAGTCTTGGGGCTAGGGGATCGTGCTGAGTACTGTATAGCCAAGAGGTGAAAAGCATCTGTCCAGCACCTCCTCGGTACCAATTCCCTTGCTCAGTGAACTTGCCAATTCTACCCACTCCTGCGCCATAGGCTTGGGGCACCAAGGCAGCAAGTGCCGGGTGCTGTAGGGAGGCTGCTGCCATTTGCCATTCGGCAGTGGAAGAGCAGCCGAGCAAACCAATTTTGCCATTGCTCCAAGCTTGCTTGCTCATCCACTCAAAGGCATCGTAGCTATCGGTGAGAGGCAAGCCTAGGATATCCCAGTTGCCTTCGGAAAAAAAGCGCCCTCGTTCGTTTTGTACGACGTATGCATACCCTTTCTTGACCCATTCCAAGGCTGTTTGTAGGGTACGGGAATTGAGTTCTCCGTTGCCGTAAGTATTGAAGTTGTACGGAGTTCTAGAAAAAACGATGGGTACAGATTGATCCCCTTTTGGACGATAGATGTCTGTGGCGAGTCGGGTTCCATCACGCATCGGCATCATCACTTTTTGGTCTATGATAGCAACTTCGTCAAGCAGAACGAGTACGGATTTTTCCTGTGCCACTCCCAGCAAAACATTTGCTGAGAATAGCAGAAAGCTGAGTAAGTAATAACTGATTTTCTTCATGGGTTAAAGAGAGTTAGGGGGGCAAGCAACTTTATTGAAATCCTCACAACGACTAATTGATTGGCGGGAATGAGTTTTTAAGGATTAAGGAAATCTATTTTATTCAATGGATTGGAGCAAAGCGGCTAATTTTTCTGGTTCGTCCGTTGTTATAAAATTCACTCCTTGACTCAGGAGCCAGCTCATGTCTTCTTCTTGGTTGATGGTCCAGGAGTTGGTCGTCAGACCGAGGGTCTTTGCTTCAGCAATCCACTGTGATTTGCGACGTAGGAGCGAGATATGGTAATCAAACCCAAAAAATCCAGCCGCTTTTAGTTCAAGTGGGGATTTATCTCCATTCAGGTAAGCTACATTCGCTTTGGGGTCAGTCGCGATGGCTTTGACTCCCCCCTCGTAGCTGAAGGTGATGTAGTCTACCCAAGCTTGGGCACCCAATTCCTGTACTGTTTTCACTGCCAATTCTCCTATCCGCTCGCTTCGAGCCACGCTAATCCTTGAGGGTTTAAATTCCAGAATCAGTTTGGTGGCTTTTTGGGTCATTCCTTCCCTTAGGTATGCCTTGAGTGTGGGGATTTTTTCACCGTTGGAGAGGGTCTTGGTTAGCAGTTGGGCATAGGTGGAGGTTTCGATATCCATCCCTTGGAGTTCATGGTCGTGATTAACGACCAGCACCTCATCGGAAGTCATCCAGACATCAAATTCACTGCCTTGGCAACCTAAACGGATTGCTTCACGAAGTGAGGCGATTGAGTTTTGCGGTAATTCCTTCGCTTTCCATGCTCCGCGATGGGCGATTATTTTATTTTGGATAAAGGTAGATTGTGCCAATACTGCTTGTGAGAAAAAGGTCATCCAAAGAAGGGAAAGGAGGATTTTTTGCATGGGCGAAAAGAACTAATTGTAAATTAAATGTACTAAAAATCTTAAGAGGGCTGGGAAATGAGGGGAAAACTTCACCAAAAAATACTCAATCCTCCAAACAAAAAAAACGCCCCGAAAAATCAGGGCGCTTTATGTTCCTTTTTTGGTTTTTTTGATTAGTCAAATCCCAAATCGATCAAGCCTTTATGGCTTATTTTGATTGCCTCCATGGGATCTAGTCCAAAGGTTTGATCTTGCTCCACCAAGTAGAATTCCATACCAGATTTTTCTTTCTGGGCAAGGATGGATTTGAAGTCGATGGTACCTGTTCCTACAGGAGCAAACTTACCTTCCTGATCCATGTCTTTCACGTGCCAAGCCTTAAATCGACCCGGGTATTTTTCAAAATAGGTCAATGCATTGGCTTCAGCTTTGGTTACCCAATAGAGGTCCATCTGAAAGTTGACCCATGCTGGATTGCATTTTTCAAGAAGTACTTCTTCAATGATGGTCCCGTCAGCGAGGGGCTTAAATTCAAAATCATGGTTGTGGTACAATAATTTCAAACCTGCGGCATGACACTTTTCTCCAATGGTATTCATGATACTTACTAGCTCCTCTGCAGTTCCTTTCATGCCAAGAGTTTGGGTAGCTGGGTCAAAGGTAAACATGCCCATAGGGGGTACTGGAATTACAAAATAGGTAATGCCTGCCGATTTTAAATCTGCAATAAGTTGGTCTGCATTTTCCAAAGTGACCATCCCCATGTGTGCGGAAATTGCAGTT
Organism: Algoriphagus sp.; assembly: GCA_030833985.1. Lineage (GTDB taxonomy): Bacteria > Bacteroidota > Bacteroidia > Cytophagales > Cyclobacteriaceae > Algoriphagus. The sequence goes on from JAURGC010000049.1 coordinate 8,902, forward strand.
AAGCCGAGTGAGTCAAGGGTGGATTTAAATTCGGCTGGGGTCATTCCATAAAACTTACCGTCGGCATAGTCCGCTGACTCTACGTAAGCATAACCTGCCTCCGCAACGGCTTTTAGGGTAGCTTTGGGATTAATGGCCATGGAATCACGGAGCGTATACAAGGCCAATCCGCCAAGTTGATTGGTGGTTTCTAAGACGTTTTCTTCTGAACTAGGGGATGGACTGCAGGAAAGGAGTCCTAGCGCTAGAGCAAGAAAAATAGCGAGAGAATGAGTTATTTTTTTCATGAGAAAGGGATTAAATCGAGTGCAATATATCGATTTCAACGACAATTGGAATCTCAGTTTTTAGGAATGGAAGCGGATCCTTCCAAATGGGTCTTAGTCAAAGTTGAATACTACAGGAAAAAGGAAAGTCACAATGGCTGTCCAGAGGAGGTAAATGGGCAGGTAGCGCACCAGGGTAAATGCTACTTGTTCCAGTTTGCTTTTTCTACGTAGGGTCAGCATCAACTGTCGAGATACTAACACTAGATGCACGAGCATGAGCAGGTTGACACCCAGCACCGCGAGTCGATTGGGCGTAATTCCCCATTCCGAAATCCGAAACGCGATGGCAGAAAGTGCAATGCCATTGACCACTAAAGTAGTGCAAGAAAGAAAGACGAGAATCCAGGTCATGTAACCCACTTTTTTTTCCGCATAGGATTCGGCTACTGAAAAGAATATTAGCCCCATTACCCCAATCAATAGCAGGTTGAAAAGCAATAGAAAATCTCGGTCGTTGTAAGGGTCTTTGCTTGCATAGATAATTGCAACCAAATAACTGAGGAGCATTACCAATACCAAGGGACTAAATATTTTTGCAACAATAGGAGGTACCTTATTGACCAATTCTGGGTTGGTCTGGGTAATGAGTGTGGCCAATAATGGTGCTGCTGCAAGGCCATAGACTGCGATGTATTGAAAATAAAAGTCTTCAATGGAAATCCCAATGAGCTCAAAAAGTCCAATGGTTATACCAGTAAGCAGGCCGCCTGCAAGGAGAAGGATACCGCCTACAATAATCGTTTCTCCGTTGTAATTGAGGTAAGAAAGCCGTTTACTAAGGTCTTTCAGGTTAGCTCCTGAATAGACGAATCCAAGCATTCCCCACAGAAATAAAGGGAGGTGAATGCAGGCTAGAATGAGTGTATCGCTTGTATCCGAAACTGGCAGTATGTTGATGTAAAAAGCTGCAAGGAGCGAAATGATTAGGGGAACCAGAATAGTTGAAATTGGCAGCTTGTTTTTGCGAATAAAATAGGCGTAAAGAAAGGGGAAGACGACGAATCCTAAGTTGCGAGGATAGAAGAACTCCTCGTTTATGTCAAATAGGGCAGGGAATTTGGCTAAAGTACCTGCTAGCAGAGAGGCTAGGACAATAAAAACCCAGTCGCTCTTAGATCCCCATTGAATGCTTTCCGAATCAAAATGGAGACGTTCGTGCCAGGCATCGGCTATTGGATGTCCTTTTAGCGAGGGATAAAGTTCGGTAAAGCTGCGGGTAAACGCAGCTTTGTTTTTCCGGTAGAGCTTTTCAAGTTCCGCTGGTTGATCGAGTAGGGAAGAGATTGTTTGATTCATAGGAAGTAGAGGAAAGAATTAAGATAATGGATTTGATGAAGATTTGATTAATTCCAGTCACCTGTAAGGGCAAAAGCAAAGATTGTACTGAACCAAAGGGCTCCGACATAGGCTATTGAACTAAAAATTAAGGCGATTAACTTCTTTTTACCCTCGGGAAACCAATGGAAGCCCATTAGGTAAAAAAATACCCCTCCAAATGCCCCTCCGGTAGGAATTAGAGTACCTGGGAAAAGCATCCAGACTTCAAGCTGGGGTTCTCGGCTGAGGATGACAAAAAGAATCCAGGTAAGGGGCAAAGAGGCTCCTAGAAAAGAGGAAAGGAGCAAAAGTCGATTTAGTGGAGATTTTTTCATAGTAAAGTACTTTGTTTTTCAAAGTTAATAGCTAAATTTTTTTAGAGTTTACTTTTCTGGATGAGTGCCCCAAGGAAATCAAGATGTTCTTGAAATGCTTTTTTTCCAGTTGCTGTAGCGGTATAGGTAGTCAAGGGCTTTCTTCCAGCAAAAGATTTTGCCACTTGCAAGTATTCAGCGGTTTCAAGTTGCCGCAGGTGTGAAGCCAAATTTCCATCTGTTACCTGCAGCAGTTCTTTAAAAGAGGTGAAATCATAGGATTCATTTACCATAAGTATAGACATGATACGCAAGCGAAGGACATTGTCAAATACCTTATCGTATCCTGCTTGTAGATCAACGCTCATGTCTGTAATACATCATGGTCCCGTAAATGATGTGCAAGACTCCAAAACCAATAGCCCAACAAAGAAGTCCAAATGAAGGTGCAAATGCGGCAAGGACACCTAATGCAAGTTGGGCCCAACCCAATTGCTTTATTTCTCCAAGAGTAAAGGAAGCAGCTTGGCTCAGACCCAATCCATAAAATAGTAACATACAAGCCGGGATAAGCTGAAAAGCTCCTTCATGAAGTAGCGAAAAACTGAAAAGCCCTCCTAATAGTACAGGAACGAAGAGAGAAACCGAAAATCTTTGGCTTGCAGGATTCCAAAATGGCTCAGTTTTCTGAATACTTTTTCTTCTGCTAAGTAAAAATGCAGATGCTACCGCTGCAACCAATATCGCTAGGGCTAAGAAAAGGATTCGGTAAAGTAACTCTCGAAAAGGCAATACGAAGGATTCGTTTCCCCAAGCGGAATATGGAAAGTATATCCAATACCAAGCAATTCCTGTACCTGCACTAGCATAAAGCCCGGCTAGCACTCCGGAAAGTCCACTTAAAGATAGGAACCGCGTACTGCGTTCCATCATGGATTTAATTTCAGCTAACTCTTCTTCTGGTTTTTTCATTTTAAAAGTACTTTGAAATACAAAGTAAATAATTGATTCTTGAATTAGCCAGTTTTTTAACAATTTTTTTTGGCCCAAATGAAAAGAAGCTCCTAGCGGAGCTTCTTGACTGGGTATCTTAGTAAAATTCGATTACTGGAACAACTGTGGAGCAAACTGACTAAGGTACACTCTCCAGTTTCTCCAAGTATGTCCACCTTCCGATTCCACGTAGGTGTGGGGCATGTTCATCCCTTTCAATTTGGCCAAATATTCCTGATTGGCCTTGTATAGAAAATCGGTTTTGCCGATGGCTATCCAGTAGAGCTTGTAGCCATTGTCTTGTTGCGTCTTCAAAGTTTGATCAAAATTACTGTAAACTCTTCCAGTGGCATCCTCACGAGGCATAATGGCCGCTGAGAATAATCCGATATAATCAAAGGTATTTGGATAGTATCGAGATACATGCAGCGTATGGAAACCTCCCATAGAAAGTCCGGCAATGGCACGGTTCTTTTTGTCAGCCTTTACCCGGTAATTGCTTTCCACAAATCGGATAATGTCTTCAAAAGCTCCTTCGTAAGTACCATCCATGGTTTTTGGGATCATAAATTGCGGCTTATAGAAGTTTTTATTTCCTTCGCCAGGTGCTGCATCTTGTATGACGTTGCCGTTAGGCATCACAACAATCATCGGCTTGGATTTGCCTGTAGCAATCAAATTATCTAGGATTTGAGCAGTTCTTCCAAGATTGATCCAGGCCTCCTCATCACCTCCTGCTCCATGTAGGAGGTAGAGGACAGGATAACTTTCATTCGAAGTCTCGTATCCAGGAGGGGTATAGACGGTGATACGACGATCCATTCCCAAGCCAGGGGAATCGTACCATCTTCGACTCACGCTACCGTGGGGAATGTCGTTGGTTTTGTATAAGTCTCCTTGACCTCCTCCAATCAAGAAGAAATTGGTTGCAGAGGCAACGTCCCGAATCAGAAAGGGGTTACTTGGGTCTGTGGTAGTAAATCCATCTATTACAAAGGAGTAGCCATAAAGTTCTGGATTGAGGACGGTGGTTTTGTAGGACCAAACTCCATTAGCATCTTTGGTAAGTGCAGCCTTTCCTGGCCCATCCATTTGCCCCATAGGGGTATCCATTTTGATGGAAGGGAGAAAATCCCCGGTTACCTCCACTGCTTGTGCTTTGGGAGCAAAGAGCCGGAAGGTGACGGTATTGTCTTCATGAACTTCTGGGGAAACAATGTTTTGAGCTTGGAAAAGGGCTTCTTGTGCAGAAGCGGCAAATCCTAAAAGGACAGTACTCATTACTAGGGTTAGAAATTTCTTCATTTTAATTTTTGGTTTGAGCATGGGTCTAAGATAAACAAGACCAGAGGAACTGCAAGGAGATTTTTTTTGAGTGGTTATCAAGGAAAAAGGTAAAAGAACTGCAAGGAGATTAAGAAGAGGTTTGATGCTTCCATTTTTGTGTCTTTAATTAGTTGGTTTTCGGATCCTCTCAAAAACTTCATTTGCCAATCCCCACTGTCCACGGTATCTTTGCAGTTCAAGCAAAATTTGAAGCCGTGGCAACTAAAACCGTCAACGTAGGTTTGGTCCAACTATCCTGTACTGGGAACCCGACCGAAAACATGCAAAAAACTACTGCAGGCATCCGCGCTGCTGCCCAGAAAGGGGCGCAGGTCGTGGTCCTGCAGGAACTCTTTCGCTCTCTCTACTTTTGTGATGTGGAGGACTATGCCAACTTTAATTTGGCTGAGGCAATTCCGGGACCTTCCACAGAAACTCTGGGTGCACTGGCCCAGGAACTGGGTGTAGTCATCGTCGCTTCCCTATTTGAAAAACGTGCCGAAGGCTTGTACCACAATACTACTGCTGTCCTAGATGCGGACGGTACCTATCTCGGTAAGTACCGTAAAATGCACATCCCCGACGATCCTGGTTATTACGAAAAATTTTACTTTACCCCAGGCGACCTAGGGTACAAAGTTTTTGCAACCCAATTTGGAAAAATAGGAGTTCTTATCTGTTGGGACCAATGGTATCCAGAGGCAGCCCGAATCACTTCCTTGATGGGGGCTGACTTCCTAGTATATCCCACTGCAATCGGCTGGGCCAAATCCCAAGATGCCGCCACTAACGAGGAGCAATACGGCGCTTGGCAGACCATACAGCGCTCTCATGCGGTGGCAAATGGTATCCCTGTGGTGTCGGTCAACCGTACTGGCGAGGAGGGAGAAATGCAGTTTTGGGGTGGCTCCTTCGTAGCCAATCCCTTTGGTCGCGTAACTTATCAAGCCCCTCATTTGACGGAAGAAATTCACGTGGAGGCCCTTGACTTGAGCGGTTCAGATCGCTACCGCACGCACTGGCCATTTTTACGGGATCGTCGAATCGATTCTTATGCCCCGATTACCAAGCGTTTCCTTGACGAAGAATAGGCCATGCTGCAATCTGTAGATTTATCTAAAGGAGGACTCCTGACACCTGCTGAGCTCGGTTACTATTTTCCTGCTGAGTTTGCCCCACAAAAAGCCATGTGGCTCAGTTGGCCTCATAAAGAGGAAAGCTGGCCAGGTAAAATTCAGACGATTTATACCCCTTATGCACAATTTGTTAAGGAAGTTTCCTTAGGACAAGAAGTGCACATCAACGTAGCCGATGTAGCCATGCAAGCATTTGCAACTAAACAGTTGGAATTGGTAGGAGTGCGCATGGATCGGATTTTCTTTCACTTTTTCCCCACCAACGATGCCTGGTGCCGCGACCATGGCCCTGCCTTCTTGATCAATCCTGCAGCCGCTATCCCAAAGGTCCTTGTGAAGTGGAATTACAATGCTTGGGGAGAAAAATACCCTCCCCATGACCTAGATAATCAAATTCCAATACGCATCGCACAGGCCTTAGGAATACCTTATTTTACCCCAGGTATGGTCATGGAGGGCGGCTCGGTAGAATTCAATGGAAAAGGTACCTTGCTAACCTCTAAAGCCTGTCTATTGAACCCCAACCGCAATCCGCACCTCAATCAAGCACAAATCGAAAAATACCTCTGCGATTACTACGGAGTACAGCATATTCTTTGGGTAGGCGATGGCATTCTGGGAGACGATACCGATGGACATATTGACGACATCACTCGATTTGTGAATGCTGATACCGTCGTAACCGTAGTGGAAGAAAATAAAGAAGATGGGAATTACCAGATCCTTCGCGAAAACCTTCACCTGCTGCAGCAGATGCGTCTCGAAAATGGAAAGCAGTTGAATGTAGTCGAACTTCCCATGCCGAGTCCTGTGATCTGGGAAGGACAGCGATTGCCGGCTTCTTATGCCAATTTCTACATTGCCAATGAGGTGGTGGTGGTGCCTACTTTCCGAGATAAAAACGATCAGCATGCTTTGGATATCTTGTCTGGCTGTTTCCCGACCCGTCGGGTCGTAGGGATCGACAGCACCGACATCATCTGGGGATTGGGATCTTTTCATTGCTTGAGTCAGCAAGAACCAACAGTGACCTCCTAATTTTTACTACTGAAAAAATCCTGTTAGTAATGGTGGGATTTTTTGATTTTCTGAAGGTTAGTAAAACAAACACCCCTCATTTTCGCTTTTTATACAAAATTACTCTCATGAAGCACTTTATTTTCGCCCTTTTATTCTTAATCCTAATGAGTTCCTGCGGGGTACTTCAGACCCAGCGAACAAAGAATATCGCCTACCTATCGGCAACTGAAGGTCTTCCAGCAAAAACCTTGAATGTTTTTGCTCCCAAGAAGGCCAAAAATGCGCCGGTTCTGATTTTTATTCATGGTGGTAGCTGGCACAGTGGCAGAAAGGAGATATATGATTTCATGGGCAATCGATTTGCAGCAAAAGGAGTAATATCAGTCATCATCGATTATCCTCTGGCACCGGCTTATCAACTACCTGCCATGGAAAAAGCGAGCGCATTAGCCATTCAATGGGTAAAAGAAAACATTGCTTCCTATGGAGGGGATCCTACAAATATGTATGTATCGGGCCACTCGGCAGGAGGGCATTTGGCGGCTTTGGTAGCCATTAAGGACGAGCCTTGGAAGGAATTAGGGATGACCAATCCTTTGAAAGGTGCTATTTTGAATGATCCTGCAGGCTTGGATTGGTATTGGTTCCTGACCGAACTCAAGGAAAAATACAATAAAGAAGATAATTACGATGCCTTTACGGCTGACCCAACCGTATGGAAGACCTATTCGCCGATCTACTACCTAGACTCCAAGGAAATCCCAATGTTGGTGATGGAAGGGGAGCTTACGTATCCTGGAATAAAGTTGACCGTGGAGCGCTTTCGTAAGGCTGCAGAGGAAAAAGGACTAGAGCTAGATTACTCTTTTTATCCTAAAACCAAGCACATTCCTATGGTAACCCAGTTTTTCTTCCCTTGGAGCAAGGGTTACAAGGATGTGTTGAACTTTATGGAAGTAGGGCAGTAAGCAGGTGACAGTATTGAGTTGTTGCTGATTTACATTTTGATTTTTATGTGCTAGATTTGAAAAGGACTCACCCTCCTTTTTCAACCCACTTGCCCTTTTCTATGATGCGATTGGTGCACACCCTCGGCTTTGTGTTGGTTTTTGCATGCTATTCCTGTGCTCAGGAGGGGCAGGAGAGGAGAGTTGCTACCGATCAAGTAGATTACACGCCAACAGGGGGCCAAGGATATTTAATTGAACACAGCTACTACACCTTATCGTACTCCAACACACATCGACAGGCAGAGTTTGCGTATTATTATCTTAGCCCAGCATCCATTCTAGGTGGGCAAGAGCGGACGGATGATTTTCGTGCAGACCCAAAGGTGATGGAATATCCAGTCAAAAGTACAGACTACCAAGGTTCGGGCTACGATCGGGGACACCTTTGCGCTGCCGCGGATATGGCATTAAACTTAACCGCGATGTCCGAAACCTTCTACATGTCCAATATGTCGCCTATGGCCCCTTCCTTCAATCGGGGGATTTGGTCCAAGTTGGAGGATTGGGTACGATCGGTTGCTTTGGAAGAAGGAGGCCTTTATGTGGCTACAGGCCCAGTATTGACGGATCTGTGTGGTGCAGTAAAAGATTCTATTTCAGTTCCTTGTTCCTTTTACAAGATTATTTTTATTGATGGAGAACAACCTAGGATGTTGGGATTTCTCCTTTCTAACGCAGAAGCCTCAGGTTCAATTCAGGAATTTGTAATCACCATCGATGCCCTCGAACAGCAAACAGGCATCGACTTTTTTTGGCAGCTAGAGGATGTACTCGAACAAAGCTTGGAAAGCAAGGTGAGTTTGAGCGGGTGGAGGTTTTGAAGGAAAAGGATAGTACAAGATTCTCCAAGGGACTCATTGAATGAGGTTGAGGAGAGAATTAACATTCTTATTCAGTTTGACCACCTTCCTTACTTATTCCTTTCCAAATTTATTTGATTCATCGGTCAATTGTTCCTTGCTCGGATTTTCTCCAGAATACACCAAAATCCGGTACTTGAAGGTGGTTGATTCTCCAGCATTCAACTTGAAATCCAACAGCTCTTTGCCTCCGCTAAATTCTTTTTGTCCCAAGGGATTTGCAGCAAACAACCCATACCCCCTTGCGTGCCAATAAGTAGGATAACCTGGGTTTTTGGGATAGTCTAAAATAGCCACTGTGATTTTCTTTTGGGAAATGGATCCATCCAGTGAAACCCAAGTGCCCCGAGTTCCCCATACGGCGTCTCCTTCCTTACCGTTACTACTTCGGTAGTTTCCACTGACCCCCTCGTTGTTTAAACTCGCTACTGTAGTAGGGATGCCGTTGGAATCTGTAAATAACTCAGGCTTATTGGAAGGGTGTTCTAGTTCCCTTGCCATCCGAATCGCAAAAACTCCCTCTTTGTTATCTTTAAAGTTAACCTCAGTATCCTGGGCCTCCAAGGTGGTGATTCGATCGATGATTCGCTTATCGCCTTCTTGACTAAATACAAACCGTGTTTTTTCCTTGATCAATACCTGACCTGTGGGTGCTAGCCAGTCCATGGTCACCTCCAATACCCCCTGCTTATTGCCCTCTTGCAATGTGGTGATACCTGTATGGCGAATCGTGCCATACTTACTCTTTTTGTCCGCTGGAATCGCTGATGAATTGTTCCAAAAATCCAATCCATTGACATCTCCATAATTCATCCAATGGCCAATATGGTGTGGATGATCAATTCGCTCTCCCGGTCTTGGAGCTAAGGGAAAACCACGTGTAATTTCTATTCCCCCAGCA
>JAURGC010000116.1 GCA_030833985.1 Algoriphagus sp.
AGCGCAGCGATGCCCTTTGATAAAATGCCTCAAGAAGAAATTGCAAAACCCCTCCTTTACGCCATCGATTCTGAAGGGAATCCATTCTCACCCTCATGGAAAATTTTTAATTTCAATGCTAGATTGCCTGTTTACAAACAGGTACAACTTACCTTGGGAATAGAAAATCTGAGCGACCAACAGTACCGTGGTTATAGTTCTGGAATAATCAGCCCTGGCAGAAATTTTCAGTTTAGCCTACTTGGTAGATTTTGAAAGCAATTATTTTTACAAAATAAGTTCATCAGATTCCCCTGAAAGGGTATTGTAAATTTCTTGGTTATTTTTCTTTAGATTCATTCCAAATACACCTACTTTTGGGCTAAGGTTCGAATTGCTATATGACTGCAGACCAGCTTACGCTAAATCAATCAGGGAAAATCGTGGAAATCAGTGCTTCTCCATTAAAAATCAATTTAATGGAACTGGGATTTCTTCCTGGAAAACAGCTCACACTTCAGCACAAGGCTCCTTCTGATGGACCCATGGCATTTCAATTGGAAGAAACCTTACTTGCTTTACGTAAAAATGAGGCTGCTTTAATTCGAATTGAATTGGTTTCCTAATTATGGACTCAAAAAATAAGGCCGTCTCCCAAATTGCAATCATTGGTAATCCCAATGTAGGTAAATCCACCATTTTTAATTACCTCACAGGGCTCAACCAAAAAATTGGGAATTACCCAGGCGTAACTGTAGATAAGAAAACAGGCACTATCCAAATTCAAGGAGAAAATTTTGAAATCCTTGACCTACCAGGAACTTACAGCCTTTTCCCCAATTCAGAGGATGAAATCATTGCACATCGAGTATTAAATAATCCCTCGATCGAAAAGAGACCTGATTATGTCTTGATGGTGATTGACTCCACCCAATTGTCTCGTGGACTCTTTTTGGCCACCCAGTTGATTGACTTAGGAGTGCAATTAACTATCCTGCTCAATATGGCAGATTTAGCTACCGCAAAAAACATTGAGATCAGTAGCTACGAATTGTTCAAACAGCTTGGGGTTCCAATTTTGCAAACAGATGCTCGAAATCAAAAAGGTTTGGCTCCTATTAAGGAAATTATCCAGCAGCAAAACTTTTCTAAAGGCCCACAATTCATTGATATTCTTGAGGTCCTACCAGCTGACTTACTGGATCAAGTAAAAGAAAAATTTGAGCTATCCAATCGCTATCAAGCATATCAAATGATTCGATTTGGTGCCAAGGACAAGTCCATATCTGAGGCCAAAAGAAATTGGTTACAGCAAACTCTAGACGAAAACGGCTTTAATCTGGAAGAAGCCCAATTAGAGGAAACCAAAATTCGATACAAAAAAATTACAGATTTAGTTACCAAAGCATTAACAAAGAAAGCTACCCCAAAACCAAAATCAAGCCTTGACAAAGTGATTTTACATCCATTTTGGGGGTATCTCGTTTTTATTGGAGTCTTATTTTTGATTTTTCAAACCTTATTTTCTTGGGCTTCTTATCCCATGGATTGGATTGACGGTTTTTTTGCCGATATCAGTAAACAAGTGCTTACCGCCTTGCCAGAAGGCCCATTAACCAGATTACTGGCGGAAGGAATTGTTCCTGGTATTGGGGGCGTGCTTATTTTTATCCCCCAAATTGCGCTTTTGTTTGGATTTCTTGCCGTTTTGGAAGATACGGGCTACATGTCTAGGGTTGTATTCCTCTTGGATCGATGGATGCGGCCATTTGGATTGCATGGCAAAAGCATCGTGCCGCTAGTATCTGGTGTTGCCTGTGCCATTCCAGGAGTCATGGCCGCTAGAAATATTTCCAACTGGAAAGAAAAAATAATCACCATTCTAGTCACTCCGCTAATGAGCTGCTCGGCTAGACTACCTGTTTATATCATTCTGATAGGACTAAGTGTGCCTCAGGAGATGCTTTTTGGGTGGGTCAACCTTCAGGCACTGGCGCTATTGAGTCTTTATTTACTGGGCGTATTTGGGGTATTGGGAACAGCGTTTCTCTTAAAACTTATTCTGAAGTCTGAAGAAAAAAGTTTCCTCATGACTGAGCTCCCATCCTACCGACTTCCTCGTTGGAAAGATGTGGGTATTACAATGGTAGAAAAGTCAAAAACCTTCGTTTTTGAAGCTGGAAAAGTGATTTTAGCTATTTCTGTTGTCCTTTGGGTATTGGCATCCTATGGACCTCCCACTACCATGGAGGAAATCCGTCAACAAGGAACAGACCAATTGGCACTTGCCACGACTCCCTCACAAGTAGAAATCATTGAAGCCGAAACTAATTCGCTCCTGTTAGAAAATTCATTCATCGGCATCATGGGAAGAGCCATTGAGCCAGCCATTCAACCTCTTGGGTACGATTGGAAAATTGGTATAGCTCTTATTACCTCCTTTGCCGCCCGTGAGGTATTTATTTCCACGATTGCTACTATTTACAGCATTGGAGGAGACTTGGAAGATGAACTTACCATCCGAGAAAAACTAGCTATGCAAGTAAATTCAAGTACTGGAGAAAAAACATTCAATCCAGCCACCTCCTACTCCTTGCTTGTTTTTTATGTATTTGCTATGCAATGCATGAGTACTTTAGCCGTTGTAAAAAGAGAAACAAAAGGTTGGAAATGGCCACTAATTCAAACTCTTTACATGAGTTTACTAGCTTATTCGATGGCATGGATTACTTACTTAATTTTCTCCTAAAATGGGACAACAACTCCTCGTACTACTTGCGTTGTTAGGAGCTAGCTATTACCTGATCCGCAAATTCCTCCAAAAGCCTAGAGGAGGCTCAGGATGTGATCGCTGTGCCAAAAGCTAAACACTATTCAATGGCATGGATTTCCCATTTTTTTTATGAATATTGACGTATGCGAAAAATAGCTTTTCAAAGCATACAAACCACCCTGTTTTCTTATGTCGGCGTAGTACTTGGCTATATCAACGTGCTGTGGCTCTATCCGTATGCTTTAGATAGTACGCAACTTGGGATCTTCCGTACCATTCAAGATTTAGGTTTACTTCTGGTGCCCTTCGCACAGTTGGGTTTAGGACATGGAATCACACGCTATTTTCCCAAACTAGAGCAGAACCAATCCGCCTTACTTACCTTTAGCTTGCTCTTTTCCTTCCTAGGATTTGGTTTTGTATCCTTATTTTTTTTCGGCTTCAAGGAAGAGATTATCTCCTTATTTGCTTCCAATTCCCCTGAGGTCATCAATTTCCTCAGCATTGTCTTGTTTATCGCACTGTTTTCAGTTTGGAATAGCATCCTTGATGCCTTTTCTCGATCTTATGTTAAAGTAGGTATTCCCACCTTCTTCAGAGAAGTTTTTCTTCGATTGCTCACCACTATCTTGGTGGCGCTTTATTTGCTAAAGTGGATTAATTTTGACCAGGTGATGCAAGGGCTAGTCTTAGTGTATGGACTATCTATGCTTGGGGTCACCATTTATATGATTTGGCTAGGAGTATTTAAATTTGATTTTTCTTGGCGCAAATTTCCGAACGGCTTCAAAAGCTCCCTCCTCAAATACAGCTTACTAACCTTTTTGGCAACAGCCGCTTCCACACTCATCCTAAAAATTGACTCGATCATGATCAGTTCAATGCTGAGCTTGGAGGCCAATGCCATCTATTCTATTGCCTTTTACATGGCTTTAGTGATCGAACTTCCTCGTAGAGCAATTTCCCAAGTAGCTATGCCCTTGATTGCAAATCATTTTGCGCAGCAACGAATTCAAGAAATCAACCTCCTCTATAGGCAATTATCAAATCGCCAGCTCTACATTTGCCTACTACTCTTCGCCCTTATTTGGGCCAATATTGACTCGATTTACCACTTTGTACCCAATCGAGAAATCTACGAGGCTGGGAAATGGGTGGTCTTGATTATTGCTCTTGGTAAATTAGTGGATGTAGCTTTTTCTTTGAATTCGGAGATTTTGGTCTTCTCGGCTTACTACCGATTCAACCTAATTTTAACCGTAAGCATGAGCATTTTGCTGATCGCTACAAACTATTTTTTGATTCCTATATTGGGGATTGAAGGAGCTGCTATAGGTTCTGCAGCAGTCATGCTCGCCTACAACCTGGTCAAGTATGGCTACCTCAAATGGCAGCTCAACCTGGATCCATTTAGTCTAGAAACCCTAAAGATTTTAGGGGTGGGAATTCTCTCTGTAGCTTCCTTGTATTTGATCCCAGTCTTTAGCAATCCGCTATTTTCAATAGTTTTAACTTCACTGCTTGTTGTTGGTGCATTTGTTGGAAGTTCCGCTTTAATCGGGGTGGGGAAAGAAGAGTGGGCTTGGATAAAAAATAGGGGGAAATAATCCGGACCTAAGAGTGTTACGAAACCTCTAGTTTGACAAGATTTGAGCTGCCTTGATTTCGCAACCTTCCACTGTTATCCTGCTTTTTGAGCGAGGCACCGCGAATGCGGAGTGAGGCCTGATTTTGAAGGGGCTTTACTCGGTATTGATATTGATTTGTGAAGTTCGAACAAGTCGACGGCCCGGATTACACAAATATAAGGTTCCCATTGGTTACTTGAAAACCAAATCTCTGAAAATAGCCCTTTCAAATCCAACTAATTACTACCTCGGCACTGAAACTACCCATTTAAAAAGGAGGCAAACCTAGTAGGAGCTTTTTTTGAAGTAGGCAGAAAAAATATGTTTATTGCTACCCTAAGAATATTTTACAAAGATTACTTTTACCCATGTAACGGAAGTAACTATGTATCCAATAAAAAAAATGATTGTTTGCCTGGACCAAAGTCCATTGGATCAAACCTTAATTGCTTTTGCTGGCGCAATTTCAAAAGTAAATCAGGTGAAGAAAATTTACTTTACGAACGTGATTAAAAACTTTGGGCTACCCAAAGAGATGCTAGAAGAGTTTCCTGGTCTGATTGAAAAAATGGTGGCTGAAAGAAAAGCTGCCATGGAAATTACAGTCCAAAATTATTTGGCTCCTCAGAAAGGGCTCGAAGTTAGTTTTGTGGTTAAAGAAGGAAATCTTTCAAAAAAGGTTTTAAAATTAGCTGAAGAAAAATCTGTTGATTTAATTCTTTTAGGAAAAAAAACAACCCTAGTGGGAACCGGAGTAGCTTCTCAACGGATGGCTCGACGAGCATCCTGTTCTTTACTCCTCGTGCCAGAAAATACCCAACCGAATTTCACAAGACTCTTAGTACCAAGTGATTTTTCTGAGCATTCCAAATCTGCGCTAGAAGAGGGTATTTTGTGGGCTAAAAAACAAGGCCAAAAAACAGAATTATTTTTCCAAAATGTATTTACTATACCCTCAGGATACTACTTTACTGGAAAAAGTCTTGAAGAATTTACAGACCAATTAAAAACTCATGCAGCTGCAAACTTTAAAAAGTTTATCCGGAAAATAGACACAAAGGGCATTAAAATCACTCCCATTTATACCCCTGACCAAGATGATAACCCCATTCAAGAGATTGTTGCCACTGCCTTGGCACATAATGCAGATGTGATTCTTATTGGTGCCAAAGGAAACACTGCTTCTACAGCCCTCCATATCGGTAGTTTGGCGGAGCGACTAATCCAGTACAATAACCGCGTTCCTTTGCTTGTAAGTCGTCCAAAAGGTAAAAATGCAGGCGTCTTGGATTACCTTTTAGATATCTAATTAAATCTAAAAAATAGGTTGAAGAAACCTGGGTCAAGAATATCTTGGCCGAAAATGTACGATCACTCGATTGAAATTGGTAGTGAGGAAATAAATACACTCCTTGCCATTTAAACCATGTTGATTTTTCAAGGTCTAATTCTCAATGCAGCAGGTAAACGAAAAAGAACTTCTAGCACAAATACGCGCTCCATTTACACGGGAACAAGGATTTAGACGGTTCATTGAAATTTACCAAAAGCCTGTCTATCAAATCATTAGAAGAATGGTCCTGATTCATGAGGATGCTGATGACCTGACTCAAAACACCTTCATTAAAGCCTACAAAGGCCTGGATCGTTTTGAGGAAAATTCTACCTTATTTACCTGGCTTTACCGAATTGCTACCAACGAAACCCTGACCTTTCTTGAAAAAAAGAAAAAACGCCACTTCTTTTCTGTAGCCGATCACCAAGAAAAATTAGAATCTTTAGTCGACACGAGTGCCACGTTGAGTGGGGACGAGATCCAAGCCAAACTTCAAAAATCCTTGCTGGAACTTCCAGACAAACAACGGCTTGTATTTCATCTGAAGTATGAGGAAGATTTAAATTATGAAGAAATCTCAAAAATAACGGGCACGAGTGTTGGGGCATTGAAGGCCAGTTACCACCATGCTGTAAAAAAAATTGAACAATCCTTACTCCAAGAATAAACCCTTACCTCTTTATTTAGTCTAACCCAAGTATGCATCAGCTTCCTAAACAAAAACCTTTTACTATACCAGACAATTACTTCGAGGAACTTCCTGATCGAATCCTTTCTAAAGTAAAGGTTAAAGAGTCATCCCCAATCTGGTATTGGGCTGCAGCAGCCGTGGTCCTACTAAGTCTTGGCTGGTGGCAGCTTAGGGATGCTAGCTTGCCTGCCCTTCCTTTAACTGCTGAAGAGGAAGTATTACTATACATCGAAAGTGGGCACTGGAGTGCACACGATGTCTTGAGCTTGGCTGAGGACCCCAACCAACTATTAGATAATATTATTGAAGAAGAAATCGCTAAAATAGCACCCTTATGGGCAGAAGAAGAAGAAATTTGGTTTTAACTCCTATGAAAGCACTAAAAATCTATTTACTCCTACTCTTTATGGCTGCCTCAAGTCTCACTTTCGCACAGCGAAATGGACAGCCTATAGATCCAGAACGATTGCAAGCAGCTCGGATTGCATATATCACCACACGAATCAGTTTGAAGACAGAGCAAGCAGAGAAATTTTGGCCCCTATTCAATTCTTTCACCGAATCTAGAGAAGCTTCCATGCGAACCATGGGAGAACTTAGTAGAGGTGTGGAAAGCATGAGCGAAGAAGAGGCTAAGTCTCGAATCCAGCAAAAACTGCAAATGCAGCAAAAATTGGTACAAGAAGAGAAACTCTTCGTGGCAGAAGCGGCCAAGGTACTGACCTACAAACAATTACTTCTGCTTCAAAATATCGCTAAAGACTTTAACAGACACCTTTACGAACGAGGTCGACCAAGAGGAAATTAAACCAACATTTAACTACTAAAAAGCTCCTTCTTGATTGAAGGAGCTTTTATTTTTTCAATAAATCTCGAACCTCTTCCAACAACTTTTCGGTCGAAGTAGCTACTGTTTTTTCTTCTGAGACTTCTTCTTTCTTTTTGAGGGATTGAATTCCTTTGATCGATACAAAAATCGCAAACGCGATCAAAGTAAAGTCAACGACATTTTGGATAAACATACCCTAATTAAAG
>JAURGC010000222.1 GCA_030833985.1 Algoriphagus sp.
ATTCCAGAGGCAAGGATTGGATGACTTTCCCCGAGCCATCGATTGTAATCTTAAAAACAATTCGTCCATTTCGAGTAGAGACTCGGTCATTGATGCTAGGCCTTGCCGCAAACTCCCAACCCGCTAAATCCAGACTATAGCCCGCACCACTGGCGGCTCCATTGCCCAAACCGGAGCCTTGCAAAGCCCTACCATCCACCGTTCCCGTTGGTTTTCCCTGATCTCCTGCCGTTGACGTATTTCCTTGTCCCAAACCGCTACTTGGAATTGTCTCTTTTCCTGATTTACCTCCTGATCCAAATATCGCTCTTTGATCAATTTTGGGCTGTTCCTCCACTTTCTGAGCAGTAGGTTTTTCTTCTTCCTTTACAGGAGTTGGAGTAGCTACCGACTCCCCTTTGATTGGTGAAGGCAGAGTACTTACTGCTTTATTAGTACTTGGTTTTGACTTAGAGACAGATGAATTATTGGTTGCAACTGTAGCAGTGATTGGAGGAGTAATTTCGCCCGGTGCAGCAGATTCAATTACTGGAGATTCTGTAGAACTGGTAGGTACTTCTAAGGGGTTTCCAGATCCAAAGTCTGAAAAACCTAAATTTAATTCCAATCCATAAATAGGTTTAGGTGGATTAGGCTTCTCCCAGACCATGGTAAAAAAAAGCACCAAAAATAGAAGCACTTGAATCAAAATCGTGACTCCAGCAGATTGAAGACGACTTTTTCTTTCAAAGGATTTAGAATCCAGCTCCATTACTCTCTGTAAGGTTTTGTGGCTATGGACACATTTGCTCCTAGTCCTGCCGCTATTCCCCCAACTTCTACTAGGTATTCTACTGGAACCTCTTTATCCAGATGTAGGACCACCTGACCGTTTTTTCCTTCCAATAAGGGCGTTAGAGTTAATTTCAAATCTTCTCTAGAAATTAATTGATCATTGACCGAAAATTGGAGGTCCTTTGTTATAGAAACAGTTACCTCTTGCATCACAATATCAGAAGTTTCACTAGATGGTAAATTCACAGCAAGTCCAGAAGGCGTAATAAAGGAAGAGGTGAGCATAAAGAAAATAAGCAAAAGAAAGATGATGTCCGTCATCGAGGACATGCTAAAAGCGGCATCTACTTTATTTTTTTGCTGTAGTCCCATGCTTATTTATCCTGAAGAAGGTCAATAAATTCAATGGAAGTATACTCCATATGGTGAACCAATTTGGAAACAAGAGTAACCAAGTAATTGTATCCTAAATAAGCCACAATACCAACTACCAATCCGGCAGCTGTCGTGATCATGGCTTCGTAAATTCCTGAGGAAAGTAGCTTGGGAGACACCATTCCATCTTCTTGTGCGATAGAAATAAACGCTTGTATCATGCCAGTGACTGTACCCAAAAAACCGATCATGGGGGCAGCACCTGCTACTGTCGCCAGTATACCCAGATTTTTTTCCAACTTGTAGATTTCTAGTTTACCAACATTTTCAATGGCAACTTCAATATTTTTCAATGGCGATCCGATTCGATCAATTCCTTTGGAAATCATATTGGCAACGGGAGTGTTTTCACCGGCACACAGTAGTTTAGCCTTTTCTATTTGACCACTCTGGACCAAAACTTTCACTTGATCCAATAGCTGAATTGGGGTTTTGGATGCTTTTCTAATCACCAATAACTTTTGAACAAAAATAAAAATGGCCACCACAAAAAGAAGATACAATGGAATCATCATGTATCCTCCTTGGATCAAAAGATCAAGTAAACCTATAGAGTTGCTGCTTGGATTGGTAGCATTAGTCAACGTTGTTAAAGAGTCACTGGCAAGTGTTTGTAGTACTACCATCATTAATAATTCAAAATCCATAAATCATAAGTAAATTGAGATTTGAACTTTTCTAGTTCAACTGACGCGGCAGTCCAATTATCAAACATTCCTACTGCTAGCCTGTAATTGGGACTTGTTTCGTAAGGAGAAATCAAATACAAATTTTCAGGCTTCGATGGAAGCTGTTGAATAAATTCTTGTATCATAGATTCCTTTGGGAAGCTTGCGATTACCAAAAAGAAGCGTTTTTTCTCCCCTTTGGAGGTAATTGGAATAAGATTAAAAGTAGCTGTAGCATTAGGTACAGCTACCGAAGTCTCTTCAATTAGTGGGGTTTGGGGTGCCACTGTAGCAAGACTTAGTGTATCTGAAACCGAATCAACCCTAGTTTGTGCTTCAAAGGCAGGGACTTCCGCTGCAGCCACGACAATTTCCTCAGGTACAGCTGTCTCCAAACGGACAGTTGAATCGGACTGTAGCTGCCATATAA
>JAURGC010000033.1 GCA_030833985.1 Algoriphagus sp.
ATAAGGTCACAAAATACTTTACACCACTATTTGCACCTTCGGTAATATTGAAATCAAAAGCCAGGTCAAAGGCTGTAAATTCTTCTGTGGTAACAATGTCTCCAAAATTAGTAGATTCACTACCATCTGATTTTTCAATTTTGAGAATGCCATCTGTGATAGTCCATCCTTTTTCTGGGAAGGTGTTTTTGTAGGCGCCTACCCATCCTTGGTTTGACTTTCCATCAAACAAAAGCTTCCATCCTTGTGCTTTTTCTTCTGGAGATAATTCGTTTTTAAGTGTGCTGACAACAAATACGGGGGATTTGAAAGGAAGTGGTTTTAGATTTTCAGTTTGAATTCTAACATTTTTAAAGTAAGTCTTTCTTCCTTCATCTTCTTTTTTGCCGATGCTATGCACCTGAAGGCCGATAAAGCCTTTTGCGTCCATGTCATCCATGAAATAAGCCACTTCCTGGCCATTGACCCAAGTTTTTAAAGTATTTCCAATAGCCTCAATCCGGTAGCGATTCCATTCTCCTAATTTGAAAGCCGATTTTGCCGTAGGATTTAGGTCTAGTGGGAAAAACCATCCTCTTCGTGCTTCGTCGTAGATGCCCCCAGACCAGGCTCTTGGGCTAGGATCTGCTTCTATTTGATAACCAAATACCAATCCTTGTCCATTTCTAGCACTAGGATCAAATTGTCCCCGAGCCATAATTCCACTATTTGAAGAAATGTGGCTAATCATCAAATCCACTTCGAGGATAAAATCGGTGTATTCTTCTTCTGTAACTAAAAATGTGTTGCCAGTTCCAAAAACTGCCGTTCCCTCTATTATTCCGTCGTTAACTTCAAAAGTTGCTTTGCCAGCAACCGACTTCCAACCAGTTAGGTCTTTTCCATTAAATAGGGATTTCCAATTTTCTTTTTGTCCAAAGGCACTTGTGGAAAATAGAACCAATAGTGCAAACCAAGTGGCTTTTAGTTTCATGTTGTATTTTTATTTTGAGTTTGTTAAAATTCACGAAATCATTCGCTAGCACCAACACCATCTACTTTAAATTTACGAAAACGATTGCAATTATTTGTTGCTTGTTAATTTTTACGTTTAAAATCTAATTCCATTCACATCCTGAAGTTTCTTACTTTTGTGGATGCTTGATTTTAATACCAAAGGAAAGGTTTTCATTACCTGCAAGGATCGATCGGTCAACTACTTGGAGCAAGAGTTACGAGAACTTGGGTTTTTTCCACTTCAAATTAGCCGTACAGGTATTGAAATCCAAGCTTCACTAGAGGAGTGCATGGACATCAATCTGCACTTGCGAACAGCTTCTCATGTCTTGTTTGAAATCAAATCTTTTTACTTGCGGAATGCAGACGATATCTACCGGCGCTTCAAGGCCATTCCCTGGGAAGAATATTTGGATGTAGATGGGTATTTTTCGGTCAACTCGGTTGCCGAAAATGAATCTATCACTACTCCCTTAATTGTCAATGTGAAAGTAAAAGATGCGATTGTGGATCGATTTCGAGAGTTGAAAGGGAGAAGACCCGATTCCGGTTCAGACTTTTCTGGATTGGTGATTCAAGTCTATTGGAAAGAAACCCAAGCTATTGTGTACTTAAATACATCTGGGGAAACTTTAGCCAAACATGGCTACCGAAAAATTCCTGGGAAGGCGCCGATGATGGAAGCCTTAGCAGCTGCCACCATATATGCCTCAGAGTGGAATACCCGAGTGCCCTTCATTAATCCCATGTGTGGTTCAGGTACCTTGGCTATTGAAGCAGCCTTGATGGCCAGCAAGCGCTACCCAGGATTGTATCGGGAAAACTACTCCTTTCAGCATATTTTGGGATACGATGAGGAAACTTTCCAAGCGAAAAAGAGAAAGCTAGAAAATAAAATTATCGTGAACCCCGATGTGAAAATCATTGCCTCAGACATTTCCCTACAAGCGATCACCTTTGCTCGTGAAAATGCGGCTTATGCAGGGGTAGAAGAACTTATTGATTTTCAGACGGGCGACTTTGCAGATACTGAAATTCCAGAAAAGCCTCGAGGGGTAATTTTTTTCAATCCAGAATATGGGGAACGATTGGGCGATCTTACCGAATTGGAAGAGACCTACAAGCGTATGGGGGACTTTATGAAACAAAAATGTGCAGGTTACCGAGGATATATTTTCACTGGAAATTTGGATTTGGCCAAGAAAGTAGGCTTAAAAGCAAGCAGACGTATTGAGTTTTGGAATGGAACAATCGACTGCCGCTTGTTGAAGTACGACATGTACGAAGGTAAAAAGGAGGGGACAAGTTAATACCCCTACCTAATAAGGAAGTTTCCATTTTTATTTTAAACCAACCAGTCGAAAAGGGAGCCTAAATAGGGTTTTGACTAAATCAAAACTGAGTTGTAACCCAACACCCAATAACTTAAATGGAAGAAGAATGAGCCAAACAAAAGGATATAGAATTAATGCAGCCATAGCAAGTGGCCAACAAATGACAAACAGAATAAGCCAGAGGAGTAATTTGAGCATAGTAAATAGTTGTTTGCTCAATAATCAAATACTGTTCCAAGAAGAAAACATCTACTTTTTGTCTTATAGTAACCTATAAAAAAAATAAGCTGTTACAAAATCGGACAGATGTCCGCGGACATTTTTAAAAGGGAAAGACCCAAACCAAATTTTTCTGTCTTAAGTTTAAACTAAAGCAGGCAAAAATATTAAACCGAATTGGTTTACCTTACGGTTGTTATGCAAGAGGGATAGTGCTTGAGTTTTATGCGTCTATTATTTGTTTTTATTGGTATGTTTTGGTTTGGATTTGGATTTTCCCAAACCATCACCGGTACAGTACGGGAAAATGGGACAGGTCTTCCTTTGCCATTCGCCAATGTCTTTGTCAATAACACCACGATAGGATCCGCGACAGATGCAGAGGGTCGTTTTCGAATTAGTGGAGATTTTTCTACAGAAATTGAGGTAGTAGCTAGTTTTATGGGCTATATCACAGAAGTAAAGGCGATCTCGTTCCGTAAAAAAGGTGATGTACAAGTTGATTTCCAATTGATAATCAATGAATCCAACCTCTCAGAAATCGAACTCAAATCCAAGCTCGATAAGTCATGGAATCGAGAATTCCGTCGATTTGAGGAGGTTTTTTTGGCCTTACCCGACGATCCGTATCATACTCAAATCAAAATTGAAAATCCTTGGGTTTTGGAGTTTGAGAAGGTAAAAGCTGACAAAGGCCCCAATTACCTCACCGCTACTGCTGAATTACCGTTAAAAATCATCAACGAGGCTTTGGGCTATGAGATAGATTACTACTTGCAAGACTATAGAGTGATGCGATCGGGCTCAATGTTCTATGGGCAAGTTTTTTATTCCCCTACTTTTTCCACAGATCCTGAACAGATGAAGGCCTGGGAAGCCAATAGAGAAGCCAACTACCAGAGTTCCTTGAGGAATTTTAATTCCTCACTCTTACTCAACTCCTCCGATTCGATAAATTTTAAGGTTTTTCGTACCCCTCCAAAGCAAATGGACAGGGTTAGAACGAATGATTTTAACGAAGAATTGGGTGAGTCAATTATCCCTATGTCGATGGATTCCATATTTCGGAAACCCCTCGGAAATGGGAATTACCGGATTTATCTCCAAGACAGATTGGAAATCCATCACCTAGACAAACCTTGGCGGAATGATTATTACACCAATGTGTACCATGCCATCAGTTGGATTCAAGCGCCAGGTGGTTATTATGATGTAGACAAAAAAGGCACCTTGATTAACCCCACACAGTTGGTGCTTTCTGGTTACCTGAGCCGACAGCGTATGGCTCGAATTCTGCCTTTAGATTTTGAACCCAATCGAAAATTTGTGGCTGAACAGATCTCTGAGGAGGTTTTGGAGAGCCCTGCTATTCGACTCAATAAACTTCGGGAGAAGGCTTGGTTGACGACCAACAAACCTTATTTCTATCCTGGTGAAACGGTTTGGATGGGAGGGAAGATGCTCTACCAAAACCAGAATGTAGCCGACTCCCTCAGTCGGGTGCTGTATGTGGACTTGGTCCATTCAACAGGTGAAATCGTTCAATCTGCCATATTCCCGATCGATCAGGGTAAAATTTCAGGTGGAATGGATTTAGCTTCTGATTTATCTCCGGGTGATTACGCACTACGTGCCTACACCCATTGGAATCAGAATTTTGGAACACTAGATCAGTTTGTAGCACCCTTTCTAGTGATGGAATCGGGTTTTCAACCCAAAGAAGAGGGAATTGAAGGAGCGTCTTTGCAAGGAGAGGTCACCGTAAACCCAGTGGTTTCATTCAGTGATTCGATGAATTACCGAATGATGGATTTGAAGCTAGATTTTTTGGATGAGTTTCAAAATCCGATTGATGGAGAGTTTATCCTAGCAATCACGGATGCGGAATTGGTTTCTTCAATTCAGCCAAGTATTTCGCTAGAAGAGGAGTTGAATTGGTTGGACAAGAAGCTACCGGTTGATTTCATTTCACCGCTTAATTTAGCTATTGAATATGGGATTTCGGTGAAGGGAAAATTTACGGCAGATAACAAGCGACGTCCAGCAATCAATCCGATTACGGTAGTACGGGGAGATTTGGAGGATTATGGTCAGGTAATGACAGATTCGGTAGGAATTTTTTGGGCTACTGGTTTAGTTTTTAAGGATACTGCACAAATTGCTATTGGGGCAATAGATGATAAACAAAGATCCTATGGTTCGGTAGAACTTTTGCCATTGAATCGTCCGAAGGTATCTCCCAATATCCCGAAGTTCATGTATACCAAGGAACCAATTCTTGAAGTAAAGAGAGAGTTGGATATTTCAGGAGATTTTCTTTTGCTGGATGAGTTTGTGAAAATAGATGTCAGGAAGCAAGAAGAGATGGCGGAAGGGAATTATGGATATGGTGATCCAACTCAGGAAGTAAGTGGAGATATTCTTGAAAAGGAAACTATGGGACAAATTTTGGGTCGTTTTGGATTCAATTTGAGTACGCTAAAGTTTAGGAATTATACCTATGGAGATTCGACAGGAAGTCCGTTACTAATTGTCGATGGTTCTACCTTACCATTTCTGGAGCCCAATGAGTTTCGAGATAGGCTACTTAGTTTTGAGCCATCTCAACTTGAATCAATTAAAGTTTATTCTGATATGATCAGTAAATCTGTTTTTGGAATGGCAGGTTACGCAGGTGTGATCCTTATAGAAACGAAGAAAGGATTTAGAACAGGACCCAAAAGCGATAAGAAATTCAATTCCGAGGGATTTCAAATTTTCTCTATTCCCGGTTTTACTGACTTTCCAGAATTCAATAAAAATCCTCTCTCAGACCAATTTTTGAAGAAAAAGCCAACCCTTTATTGGGAACCTGCTGCCCAAACCTCCGATGGGTCGTATCATACAAAAGTGAAAGTGCCTTTTGGGGTAAATTCTTTAAGGATCCGAGTGGAAGGGATGACAGTTGATGGAGAAGCTTTTTACAAGTCGATTCAGTTGGACTTTTAAAGCTGACCCTGATTCAATAATGAAAAAATCACAAACAAAAACCGCGGAGAGCCATTTCCGCGGTTTTTGTTTCTATTCCAGCTTACTGTAGCTGATTACGCAGCTTCTCTACTTTTTTGCTGAGGTCTAGAATAGCTTTGGCATAACGCGTATCCCACTCCTCTAAGCGGTTGGTATTTTTGATGGCTACCTCGTATTGAATGCCTGGTAGAATCCAAGAAGCATAGCCAGAGAAAGGATCGTTGCATACATACAATGACTTGTACCACTCGCCATAATACATTCCCTTGGGGTCGATCCAGCTTTTTTCCAAACCAATCAAGCCGCTATTGATTTTTTTCAAGGTGGCTGCGCTTAATTTTTCTTTTGCAAGTGCCGATTGGAGCGCATTTTGATAGTTTTCTGAACTTTCTTCTAGTGTCTTTAATGCAGTTTGGACCTGATCAAACCCAGCGAAATTTGGATCCATGGTCTTTACGTTCTTTACTGCCTGTTCAAAGTGCCCTTTCAAATCCTTGGCATAGCGAGGCACATCGTAAGGAATGATGGCTGCATTTGCCTGACGAATGGCGACCAAGCCAAATACCTGCGCCACAGCTCCGCCCATCTTAAAACTTGGGTCAGAGAATTTGCTGTAATAGTGGATATTATCGTAGTTGGAGTGGTAGGCAGTGGTGCCTCCAGAGCCGCCGCTCAAAGAGGGAATACCTACGTGCATATAAAAGGCGATGTGGTCAGACCCACCACCCAAATTTCCAATTCCTGGCTCTGGATTTTTTCCTGCCCATATCTCAAATACCGTTTTGGCTGAATCTGGGTACATTACCTCCTTGGAAGCATCGATGATGAGTTTTTTCAAGGTGGGGGCTGCAGAAGCACCAAAATTTCGCCCAGAGGCCCCTCCGTCAAAGTTCATGTAAGAAATGGCTTTGGCGCCTAATTCTTCGCGGAGATGTTCTACCCATTCAGTCGAACCAATCACGCCTTGCTCTTCGGCATCCCAATGTCCAATTAAAATCGAACGGGAAGGCTTTTGTCCATTTTTATACAACTCACCCAAGGCCTCCGCAAAGGTGAGCAACATGGCTGTACCAGAATTTGGGTCGGTAGCACCAAAGGACCAAGCATCGTAGTGGCTACCAAGGATAATCCATTCGTCGGGATGATCTTTTCCAATAAAGGTGCCTACCACATTGTTGGCACGGATAAATTCTGGTTTTTGGTCCACCATTACACGTACTTTCAAATCGGAACCGCCAGTCAATTTGTAAGGAAAGGGGAGTCCTCCTTGCCAAGCTGTAGGTACATCTGCGCCGTTCATTCGGCTCAAAATTTCTTTGGCAGCACCATACCCAATGGGGGTTACGGGGATGGTATGGAAATCTACAGTTGCTGGGTCATCTCGCTTTACCTTTACTGGACCATCCAAAGGAAGTGCTGGTCTATTGGGTGTCAGGGGATCACCCGTAAAATCCAAGGTTAACATGGAACCACGTTGGATGGTGGTTTCGTTGTAATAGGGGCCCTTTGGATAGACATCTCCTCTGGTAAACCCAGAATCCTTTGGATCGGTATACACCACTAAGCCAACCATGCCTTGCTCCTCTGCAAATTTTGCTTTATAGCCACGGAAATTACCCCCATAGCGAGCGATGGCAACTTTTCCTTTTAGTGGAACACCCATTTCTACCAGTTTCATGAAATCTTCACGGGTACCGTAGTTGACATATACCACCTCGGCAGTAACATCACCACTTCCGGAGAAGGCATTGAAGCCTAGGTGAAGTCGTGGATCTGTGGAAAAAGGATCTTCTTCTAATTCTCCTTCTTTTTGTGAAAGCGTAAGAGTTACCGGAGAAATGATTTGTAGTTCAGATTTACCGGGATGATTGGGAAGGTAGACGTCGTAAGGCCATACCTTCACCTCCATACCTGCTTGTGACATAATTTCCACCATGTAATCCTTTACCAATTCATTTTCTGGCGTTCCAGCGATATGAGGATTTTTGGTTAGTTCTGTCAGGTGAACTTTGAAACGATCACTTTTGACAGCTTTTAAATAATCAGTTTCAAATTTCTTTTGGGGAGCGAATTGGGATGGAAAAAATCCATCTTGTTGGGCTTGCACATGAAGCGAAAGAATCGAGGCAGCAGCGAGGTAAAGTAGTTTTTGTTTCATTAGCAAAAATGTAATTCCTGAAATGTTTTTTCGAGAAGCATCAAGTTAGAATTTTCAACAAGGAAATAAAAAAGGCCATGGAGTTTTTCCATGGCCTGTAGTTTTAATTGGCTTTCAAACCAGGAGACCTTTCCAAAAATTCTTGGTAAAGTCGGATGTGTCGATTAGACATTGGGATTCGGTAACCATCGATAAATACATGTTGAATTTGTGACCTTGTTTCAAAAGGATCTCCTGTGGAAACAATGAGATTGGCACGTTTTCCTACTTCCACAGAGCCATACTGGTCTGCTATACCAAAAATCTCAGCAGGGTTGATGGTGACCGCCTTCAAGGCTTCTTCTTTGCCTAGTCCATAAGCTGCAGCAAAGGCTGCATGGAAGGGGAGATTTCTAACGTTCTCCTCCTCATCTGTACGAAGTGCCACTTTTACGCCGGCCTTTGCAAGCATGCCTGCATTGGCATAGGGGGTGTCGTAGCGATCAGATGCACGTGTTGGAAGTGCCTGAACAGGGCCAGTTACCACAGGGATTTTTGATTTTGCTAGTTGGTCTGCAACTCTCCATCCTTCAGCAACTCCCGTAAAGATCACTTTGATATTTTTTCCTTCCACCCACTTTATGGCATTTAAGATATCAGACGCTGCATTTACTTCAATCAAAAGAGGAAGGGCTCCTGAAATTACTTTTGAAAGCTGTTCCATTTCTGGATAATAGGCCAGTTCTGCTCCAGAATTCTTGAGTTCTAGATAGCTTTTTGCATTTTCCCAGATTTCACTTGCCTCTTTCATGGCTTTTTCACCATCTTTTTTGATGTCTTCATCAGACCTTCTGTCAAATCTACCTCGACGACCTGAACTTGGAAATGACATTGCTACCGCTTTAAATCCTCCATACATTTGATCTGGTGTATAGCCATTCAAGTTGATGAGTGCTGCTGTTCCAGGAAATAATCCTCCGGAAGGCACTGTAAGCACAGTGGTAACACCAGATACTCGGGTTACTCCAATGGCTTCAGCGTTTGGATTTACCGTAGTTAAAGCCTGCATATTAGGGGATACATTGCCTATTTCGGCATAGTCGACGGTTTCTGGAACAGAACTTACTTCTACTAATCCCAAACGTGTTCCGCTATCGATGATACCTGGATAGATAAATAGACCAGTGCAATCAATTTCTTCTGCGTCGGAACTAGTTATACCCGTTCCTATTTGGGAAATTTTACCATTTTCAAGTAAAACAGAAGTATTGGTTAAGGTTCCTTTCGTTACAGTAACTACTGTTGCATTTTTCAGTAGAAATTTCCCGTTTCGAGGTTTAACAAATTCCCCATCGATTTGGGCTACAGCCATCAAAGGAAGAAGGGCTAGAAGTGTAGCGCAAAAGCTAGTTAAAATTCGATTCATTGTTTTTGAATTTTTGGGATGAATTAGTGTTTTTCAGAAAAAAAAGCGCCTTGAAATGCCTCAAAATACGAATTAACGTCCTGCATACAGCGATGAGCCTCTTCATTTGCACGCAAATAGATCGGTTCTACCATTTCGGTGGCCGCTACCCTTTGGCGCTGGTCCAATTGATCTGAATTTCGATCAAAGTATTTGATTCCATCTACAAAAGTCATTTGAGGGACTGCATAGGAGGAGAGGGGGTGACCTTCAAAAATCGCTAAATCGGCTTGTTTGCCTATTTCTATGGAACCCACCTTATCCTCAATACCCAATTGTTTGGCAGGATTGATGGTGATCATAGCAAGTGCTTCTTCATCAGTCAAACCACCGTAACGCTGTGTTTTGGCCGCTTCGTGGTACAAATGCCGAATGAGTTCTGCTGAATCTGAGTTGATGGAAGTTAAGGCTCCATTTTTTTGCAAAATGGCGGCGTTGTATGCAGTGGAGTAGTATACTTCCATTTTGTAAGACCACCAGTCTGCAAATACGGATGCACCCATGGTGTACTCTGCGATCTCTGGAGCTACTTTAAATCCTTCGTTGGTGTGTTGGAACACTAATTTTTTGATGTTAAAGTCTTTGACAACATTGATTAGCATGTAGATTTCATCGGCCCGGTAGGAGTGGCAATGGATAATTATTTTTCCATCAAGGATGTCTACTAGCGTTTGAAGACGCTCGTTGTAGGCTGGAGGGGTAGTTGTATTGCCTTTTTGAGTTTTGGCAAGGTTGTAATTCTCCCAAGCTTTTTTGTATTGCAAGGCTTCGTTGAATCCGTTTCGGATAACAGCTTCTACGCCCATACGGGATCGAGGTTGAATACCATTCCCTCTTCCATGTACCCGAGTTGGGTTTTCTCCCAATGCAAATTTGATGGTGCGTGGAGCGTCTTGCATGATGATATCTGCTGGATCCTTGCTTCCCCAACGGTGTTTTAAGGTAGCATTCTGACCTCCAATTACATTGGCGGATCCATGCATGGCATGAGATACGGTAACTCCACCTGCTAATGCTCTGTAAATTCCAATTTCGTATGGATTTACCACATCTTTCATTCGAATTTCAGCAGTGATTGGAGCAGAAGCTTCGTTGACCACATCCAATCCGACATGCGAATGGGCATCAATTATACCAGGCATTAAGTATTTACCGGTAGCATCTATTATACTTATCCCATTAGGCGCCGTCAGGTTTTTTCCAACCTGAGTAATGATTCCATTTTGGACCAAAACATCAGAAGATTCTAGATTACCTTTTGTGATGGTTAAAACGGTTGCGTTTTTTATCAATACACTGCCTTTTTGGACTTGTGCAGGGGTAATTCCAATACCCAATCCAATTAGTGCAGCGAGAAGGAAAATGTGCTTTTTCATAGTCAATTGGCTAGGTTAGGTGATGTAAGAGTTGCTTTAACGGGGAAAGATCCCATTTGCGGTACTGAGAGGGCTCCCTCCATTGTTTTCCCGTTGATCTCTCCAGAAATTAATACGGTCAAACTCATTCCGCCAGCAGAAACTTCAAATTCAAAACTCAGTGTTTTTCCTGTTAAGCTTGCATTTTTAATAGGTGCAGATGCTTTTCCTGACCCAGAAGGGTCGTCGTAGGTGATTGTTCCTCCCAATACCCCGCTATCACGTTTGATCGTAATTTCACCGCCCGAACTTCCTGCAGGAGTTTCCGAGGTATATTCCCAAACGCCTTCTACAGTGATTGCGTTGTTGGAGTTTTCAGATTTTCCATCGGCAGTACCTGTTTTTTTGGATTTCTTTTTGATTTCATAATCAAAAACATACCCATCAGCAACTACATGTTTGATTTGAGTTTCTTCTTTGAAAAGGGTGTCGGTGCTAAGAATTACGTTAGCCAACATGCCTTTTTCAAGTGTTCCTGCCACTTTACTTATTCCAAGAATTGTCGCAGGATTTGTTGTCAATGCAGCTAACGCTGCTTTCTGACTTAATCCATTGGCAATCATTGTTTTTAAAGTTTGGTGTACCTCACTCGCCTTGGCATCTGCAGTACTGAAGCCAAATAATATACCGGCCTTTTCCAATAGTGCTGCTTGTTTTAATGCGGTTTCGTAAGCCTCTTTCACACGCGCATACTGGGCCTTGGTGGCTTCAGTAACTCCTTCGGTTTTTTGTGCTTTGATTGACTTTTCGTCTGGTAATTGCAACTTAATCAATACGGGTGCTCCGGAGGATTTGATCAAATCAATGACCGTTTCATAGTTTTCCAATCCAGTCAGGATTAGTTTAAAGCCCAATTCCTTTTGTAAAGCTATAGCACGGCGAATTTCAAGTTCTGATCCAGCAGTGAAAAGAACAGCTTGTTGTTTTTGAACCACTGCTTTCATTGCTTCTTGGGTAGGACTAACCTGGGGTCGTTTTACTCCTGAAGTTGAGGCAAATAACCGTTCGTGGTCCAAAATAAGAGCAGTATTTTGATAAACGTCCCTGAATTTTGCCATTACACCGGCTAAAGTGGCGGGATACATACCCCTTGAACTTTTGAAATTAGCCGCTAGTGCGACATTGCTGTTCAGGAAATTATTAGTTTTTGGATCTCCCAAAACAAGAATAGCAGTTTTTCCAGGCAGCATCCCCCCGTCAGGGAGTACTTGGCTGATGGTAAAACCTGCCTTTCTCCAATCTTCCACCTGGCTGCTTGAAGCTGTATAAAAATCGTCCGCAGCCCTCCATGGAGTGATTCCTGCTATTTCGTCAGGTGGATTTGAGGACACAAAATCTTTAGGTCTTTCGGCATCCTTGGGTTTGGAAATACCCATGGTTCCATCCCCTGCTATAAATCCTGGATAAGCAAAAAGGGAATCTCCTGCGATTACCTTTGCTTCTTTGGGAAGTGTCAAAGAAGTCCCTACGCCTACAATAATACCATCTTTGATTAAGATAGTAGCTTTACTTCCCGGGTCACTAGGAGACTTAAATACTGTTGCATTGGTGATGGCATACGTACTCGTTACCCTCCGTTTTCCGGTAGGATCACTTTGTGCCCATACAGATTGGCTGAGCCAGCCTGCTACCAACAATCCAAGCATTCCTGCCTTTAGAAATTGTTTGTTCATTCTTGATTTTTTTAAACTTTAGTAAGCAAACTACAAATTGCAAGAAGAGTTCTTGCAAAGTTTTTTTGATTCTCCTATTATGAAGGATTAGTGGTTCAATAGCAGGGTAAGGATTACAAACCCTTGGCTACTTCGCTCTACATCAAACAAAAATAGAACTTCCATTTAATTCCCCAACTGGATCTTCTTGAATTCGATTTATAGGTACGGATTAAAATAAACCAATAGCTTAGTAATTCGTTTAAATCTTAAAAAAAAAACATGAATACGCACGAATTGCTTCCACAAACAGAGTTGAATTGTATAGTTGGTATGGAGGTGCTATTTCTGGGAGGAGGTTGTTTTTGGTGCACAGAAGCTGTTTTCTTGAGGTTAGAAGGGGTGGTAAAAGTAGTTCCGGGGTATGCAGGGGGAATAGTTCCTAATCCGAGTTATGAAGCTATTTGTACGGGTACCACAGGGCATGCAGAGGTAATTCAAGTAATCTTTGATCCTAATTTGATTACACTTCAAAACATTTTGGCTGTTTTTTGGGCTACCCACGATCCTACGACTTTGAATAGACAAGGGGCTGATGTAGGGCCACAATACCGGTCTTCAATTTTTTATACCTCACCAGTCCAAGGGGATCAAGCCAAAGACATGAAGGATAAGCTGACAAAAGCGAAAATCTATTCGAATCCACTGGTAACAGAAATAACACCATTTTCAAATTTTTATCCAGCTGAGCATTACCATCACAATTATTATGCTTTGAATGGTCAGCAGCCGTATTGTCAATTTGTAGTTCGGCCGAAGGTGGAAAAGCTTCAGCAACTATTTGCTGAACTCCTAAAGAAGTAATAAAGGATCCAACCAAATCTACATCCAAGGAAATTCTTGAAGGAATAAATAAAAGTTGGTAGAAATCATTTGCCCCTTCAAACGGCTCGTTTTTACCCTAAAATGTGGTAAATTTGAAGAATTTATTTCATGGTAAATTCAAGAAATCTAGACTATTGGTTTCTCTTATCTCTTTGAGGAAGGAACTGGCAACCTCCGAATAGGGAATTGGTAGTCATTCAAAACTATAAATAAGACCTATGATTAGAACTCGAGCCCAAGAATCCAGAGCAGCTATAGAGCGGATGTACATCACGATGCGGCACTTGTTTAACAGAGGCAGCTACAAACCCATGGGGGTATCTGGAGAAGGGTTGATTCAAGCCTTGATGGTATTAAGTCCAGAGATATATGGAAAGCTATCTGATCCTGAGAAGATCGAATTGGATGGCTTGCTTTACGTCATGGAACGCCTTCCAAAAGGCATAGAAGAGTGTCGATTTGTCCGATTAATTAGTAGAGAGGGCTATGAAACTTCTCATCTGATGCCTATAGTTCCTCCGAGAAGAAAACGCAATTGTTATCGCTTAGATGAGCAGATTATGTATGTGGAGATGACTCGTG
This sequence comes from Algoriphagus sp., assembly GCA_030833985.1. GTDB lineage: Bacteria > Bacteroidota > Bacteroidia > Cytophagales > Cyclobacteriaceae > Algoriphagus. The sequence goes on from JAURGC010000033.1 coordinate 13,695, forward strand.
GAAGATCAGATATTTATGATATCTTGACTCACTTGACTTTCCTCTACATTGAGTCTCGAAAAATCCAACAAAATAGTACCGACCCTAAAGGAAAGATCTCCTCCAATTGGAAAATGCTGGAGGAGTTTGTCCGAAAAGAAAAGTTAGGAGAGGAGTTGGAATTAGAAAGTGCTGCGGCCTACCTAAGCCATATCATTGGTAGAACCTATGAAGAGACTCTACGGGCAGTAGAAAAATTCAAAAAAAGCAGTAATTCAAATAGCTTATTTTCCATTGTTTACCACCTAGGTAAATTAGCCATGGATGAATCTGTTCAGGGCTTGGATAGAGAAATTAGTTTCTCTGCTACGCTCCGTGAGCGAGTAGGGCATCACGTCTATGGGGAACTTTGGGCCAATCGGATTAAAGAGGCTTTGTTGGAACGGAAATTGATTCAACGCCCAATTCACATCATCTCTGCCAACATGCATAGCGTGTTGAATACCATTTACGCCCATCAAGCACTTGGATCAGGAAGTTTTGAAGAAATTGAACAGATCGCCACAGAGATATCTATCCATTCTAAAAATAACCAAGGTAAGAAAATAAGAGCTTATGCTGAAAAGCATGGGTTTGTGGACATTCCAGATGAGTCGGGAACCAATATTGGTGCACAACTTATTGATACAGCATTGATGGATGTCGATTCCTTAATTCCTGGTATTATTTTGCCCAAGGAGAAGGAAAAAAGACCAGTCTTTGTGGTGATGGATTATGCTTTCGGGGAACAAGCCTACGAATGTTTTGATGAGTTGCTAAAGCCGTACACCAAGAATGGGGTGAAATACCCTTTGAATGTAGTGTCCACGTCAATCATGGGTAAAGCAGGGATTCTTCATGGAGGCAAGGGGGATTTGATGGTGCCAAGTTCACATGTATTTGAAGGTACTGCTGACAATTATCCTTTCCGCAATGAATTGAAAAAATCCGATTTCAAAGGCTATGGTTTGGGCGTATATGAGGGTTCCATGATTACCGTACTTGGAACCTCTCTTCAAAATCGCGATATTCTAACTTACTTTATGGAATCTTCCTGGAAGGCAGTAGGATTAGAAATGGAGGGTGCTCATTACCAAAAGGCCATCCAATCTGCCTCAAAAATCCGTGCAAATGTTCGTTCCAATATTAAGGTTCTTTACGCTTATTACGCCTCAGACAACCCGTTAGAGACGGGAAGTACGCTTGCTTCTGGTGCTTTGGGGATGGATGGGGTACGTCCGACCTACCTGATCACCTATAAGATTCTAGAGAAATTGTTTAACTAAGGATCAAAAATTCATCCTCATCAATTGGGTTTTTTATTTCTTAGGCTCTACCCGGGTCGAATGAAGAAGTTCAAGCCTCCAACCATCGCTTGTACGTATGGCGGTAGCACTTTCTAGCCAATACACTTCTCGAGGAATTGTTCCTTCTTTGGTAAAGGTTGCCCAATTATGATAAGCCACCCAAGCTCTATCTCCAAAAACCTCAGTTTTTATAAATTCAAAACGATTGGTGCGTGTCAACGGGTTGGAACTTTGACTTCTATCCTTAAGGTATGATTTTATAAAATCCATGTCCCAAACTTCCCCTTGTTCCAACAGCAAAAAGTCAGGAGCATAAAAGTTGTCCAGCAGTTCCACTCGGTAGGTTGAAAATAAGGAATCAAAAGAATCCTGGATGAGTTGCTGAACAGCTTCTTTTTCTAGTTGGTTTGGTGATTTCTGAGCAAGTCCATAAAAATGAAAGCTTATAAAAAGGATCAGGAATACTACTATATTCTTCATAAGATGTCTAAAGTTGATTAGATTTTACAGCCTTAAAAGGTTTTTTATGGAATGAAATGCAAAAAAATAATTCACTAAAAATAAAAAAAGTCAGCAAATAGCTGACTTTTTAAGTTACGAAAGTGAACCCTTCTTATTGAGGAAGTAATACTCCTTCAACCACGTGAATTACACCATTGCTACCAGCAAGATCAGCTGCGATAACTTTAGCACCATTGATGGTTACTACGCCATCTTTGATCGCTACAGTAAGCTCCTGTCCATTTAGGGTTGCTACCTTTTGTCCATCAGCTAATTGAGAAGACATCACGTTGCCTGCTACCACATGGTAAGTAAGAACAGCAGTTAATTTATCTTTGTTTTCTGGCTTCAAAAGATCTTCCACAGTTCCAGCAGGTAAAGCATCAAATGCAGCATTGGTAGGAGCGAAGATAGTGAAAGGCCCAGTTCCGCTTAAAGTTTCAACTAAGCCAGCTGCAGTGACTGCAGCGACAAGGGTGCTGTGATCTGCAGATCCAACAGCAATGTCTACTACGGTGTTAGAAACAACCTCAGCAACCATTTCGGTCGAATCAGAAGCAGTTTCTTCTACCTGCTCCTTTGGAGCATTACAGCTTACCAAGCTAGTTACAGCGAAGCCTACTAGTGCAAGGGATGCTAATTTTAATTTTTTCATTAGTTTCTTTTTTAGTGTTTACAGATATCAAACAAACAATCAGGCAGATAGTTTTAATCTTTTTTAAAATTAAATGGGAACAAAAAAATAGCCCTCTGTTAGATTTTAGACAGAGGGCTATTTTAATTAATATCCAGCTTTTAAAGGTGGAGGTCCATCGGGCACAATTCCTTTGTAGATATAATCTCCCTTTTTTTGTTTGAATTCTACTTTAATGTCATTGCGTAAAGTTTCGTTTTGATAGAGGTCTACCATAGTCATAGCCAAGGCCTTGGAAGCATAGGCCATGCCTTTATGACCGATAGACATGCCTGCCGAAGCTACCACTGCCCAGGAGTGCCAAGGCGTTCCGGTAGGGGCAACTGTGGCTCCCATACGGATCGTGGGTACAACCCAACTCACATCCCCAACGTCAGTACTCCCACCCATGCTATGCTCTTGTGTTTCTTCCATAGGTTTTATTTCAGAAATCACGCCCACTTGTGGTTTTCCATTGGCTTCCTGAATTTTTTTTGCAAAAGCTTGTTCCTCCTCCGTGTAGGTAATAGCCCCTAAGGATTCTATGTTTTTTTGCATAACGCTTGAACCAGTACGGTTGACCAAAATTTCATGTACGCCTGACACTAATGTGATTTTATGGTCGACATTTGCCATAATGGCTGCGCCAGAAGCCATTTTCTCAACTTGCTTCCAAACGGGAAATAGGCCATCTCTACTAGTATCACGTACTCGAACCCATAATCTGCTGTAATCGGGTACCACATTGACCACTTTTCCACCGTCTTGGATATGGTAGTGAATCCGTACGGTAGGCTTGATGTGCTCTCGATAGTAGTTGATTCCATTGGTATACAATTCCAAGGCATCGGAAGCAGATCTTCCATTCCAAGGATCACCGGAAGCATGTGCTGTTTGACCATTAAATTCTACCAAAAAGTCTACCAATGCCAAGCCTTTTTGAACTTCAGTTTTGGTTTCGTCTGCAGGATGCCAATCCATCATGATGTCTACATCTTCCATTAGTCCTGCTCGAATCATCCAAAGTTTCCCGAAGTATTTTTCTTCTGCGGGTGTACCATAAAATCGAATAGTTCCTTTTAGCTGACCAGAAGCGATCAGCTCTTTGATGGCTGAGGCAGCGCCCAAGGAGGCAACGCCAAAAAGGTTGTGACCACAACCATGTCCAGGTGCTCCACTATGTAAGGGACTTTTAAAAGGAACTTTATTTTGAGATAAGCCAGGAAGCCCGTCAAATTCACCCATAATTCCGATAATGGGAGCGCCTGAACCGTATTCTGCAATAAAGGCGGTAGGAATTTCCCCTACACCTCGAGTGACTTTAAAGCCTAATTTTTCTGCATATGCAGAGAGCGCCGCAGATGATTGTGTTTCTTGGAATGCGATTTCTTCAAAGGCCCAAATCTTGTCACTCAGTTCAGTCATTTCAGCAAATTGGTCATCAATCACTTGCTGAACGGCTTGTTTAAGTGGATCTGGTTTGCTTGATCCTTTTTTTTGTGCCCAGGTGGGATTTCCAATCAAAAAAAAGATAAGTAGGGGTATGAAACTTCTTTGCATCATGTAAATAAGAATAAAGGTGAAATTGTATAGTAAGATAGGAAGGGTTTTGTATTCATTAAAATTAAGTTGATAAGAAGAGATTATTATCTTTGAAAGGATGACTTGGACTATTTATTTTTAAACTATCAGATTTCGAATTATTCAATTTCCTAAAAGCTTACCAGTAGTTAAAAATTTGGTGGGATTACTTCGCATAATCGTTGACAGGCGATCATCCCTAGTTTATTAGAATGAGTTTCAAATCCTATTTTTCTTTGGTAACTAGTGAAAAAGAGGATAAATAGAGGGTGTATTAATTAGTGTAGCTATGAAATTTCATTTTTTTTCTGACTCTGAGTCAATGAGCAATTATGGATTTGAGTTGATTAAAGGAGCGGTAGCGCAAAAGCCCAATCTTTTATTTTGTGTAGCTAGTGGAGGTTCTCCCACAGGGACTTATACGAAACTTGCCGATTTTAAGCGTCAGCAACCAGATTTTGGGTCGGAAATGCGTGTAATAAAATTGGATGAGTGGGGTGGGTTAGAAGTCAATTCTCCCTTCACTTCGGAATTGGATGTCCGACGAAAATTTGTAGAACCGATGGGAATTTCATTGGATCGTTACTGGACATTGGACCCCTTTACTCAGAATCCCGAAAGAGAATGTGCAGTAATGGAAGAGGTTTTGGAGCGAGAAGGACCTTTGGATATTTGCATTTTAGGGATAGGAGTAAATGGTCACATTGCATTGAACGAACCTCAGAAGGAGCATCAACTTCCGTTTCACGTGTGCCAACTTGCAGAATCGACTTTAGCAAATGGAATGTTGAAAAATTTGCGCCAGCCTCCAAAATTTGGGATGACCATTGGAATGCGCGGAATTTTACAATCTAGGTTAATTCTACTTTTTGTGTCAGGATCTGGAAAAAGAGAAGCATTTGAGCAACTTAAAAAAGAACAGGTAAGCCCTCTATTTCCAGCCTCATTTCTTTGGCTTCACCCCAATGTTCAGGTCCTTGTGGATAGCCAAGCGGTTTAAATAGCCTTGATTTTATATTTATTCTTTTGATTGCGAAGTAGATACTTTGTTTTTTGTAAAAAAATAAAGTTGAATTATTGTGGTTAAGTTCCGATTTTCTACCTTTGCACCACTTCAAATGTGAAGGTAAACGGAGTGGTAGTTCAGCTGGTTAGAATGCCTGCCTGTCACGCAGGAGGTCGCGGGTTCGAGTCCCGTCCATTCCGCTTTTAGTTAGTTTTTCCAAGAAGAATCCTTTTAACTTGGAATCGAGTACGATTTATGTTTCATTCTCTAACCTTGGAGTGGTAGTTCAGCTGGTTAGAATGCCTGCCTGTCACGCAGGAGGTCGCGGGTTCGAGTCCCGTCCATTCCGCTTAAAGTCCCTATTTTTAGGGACTTTTTTGTTTTTGTAGTGCTATAGTTCAACAGAAAAATTTATTTTGTGCCTACATATTTTTTTTAATTAAATTCTTCACAAAGGGAGTTAGAGCATAGGGTTGGCACTTTCAAATCCCTCAAAAATTACCCCACAAATAAAGACTTATCCTTATATTTGCTTTTCAAAAATTTACTGAAATGGTCTTAGAATTTGAAAAACCCATTGCTGATTTAGAGCAAAAGTTGCAGGAGATGAAAGAGTTGGCAAAAGGGAGAAATATCGACCTAAGCAAGGATATCATCTCTTTGGAAGGTAAAATTTTAGCCTTAAAAAAGGAAACCTTTTCCAACCTGACGCGATGGCAGCGGGTGCAGCTTTCTAGGCATGCAGATCGACCATATGCCTTAGATTATATTTATGAACTGACCAACGATTTTATTGAATTGCATGGAGACCGTAGTGTGAAGGATGATAAGGCAATGGTAGGTGGACTAGGTGATATTGATGGGCGAACGGTCTTTTTTATTGGTCAACAGAAAGGACGAAATACCAAGCAGCGTCAGGAGAGGAATTTTGGTATGGCTAATCCAGAAGGATATAGAAAAGCCCTGCGTCTGATGAAAATGGCTGAAAAATTCAATAAACCCATTGTTACTTTGATAGATACTCCAGGTGCTTTTCCTGGATTGGAAGCAGAAGAAAGGGGACAAGGGGAGGCCATTGCTCGGAATATTAAAGAAATGTTTATGCTCAAGGTTCCAGTGATTTGCATCATCATTGGTGAAGGAGCTTCTGGGGGTGCTTTGGGTATTGCCATAGGAGATAAGGTTTTGATGCTTGAAAACACTTGGTATTCTGTGATTTCGCCAGAATCATGTTCTTCTATTCTTTGGAGATCTTGGGATTACAAAGAACAAGCTGCTGAGGCACTTAAACTCACTGCCAAAGACATGAAATCGAATGGCTTGGTGGACGATATCCTACCCGAGCCATTGGGTGGTGCGCATAAAGACTTAAAAGGGATGACAAAAACAATCAAACAAGTGATTAAGAAGGCATTGAAAGAATTGGATGCCTTAGATCCAGAGGAGCGTATTTCCAAACGAATTGATAAGTTTTGTTCCATGGGTGTAGTGATTGAATAATCACCTTGTAGGCTAGTATTCCTACCCCTGCTACCTAATCAAGAGGGCATACTCTTTGTGGGTTTTATTGCACTTTAAATTACTATATGGACCTTTTTGCCGTAGATACAGGATTTTTTAAATTAGATGGAGGGGCTATGTTTGGCGTGGTTCCCAAGTCCATTTGGTCACGTACCCAATCTGCAGATGAAAATAACCTATGTACCTGGGCCATGCGATGCCTTCTCGTTTCAGAGGGAGATCGCTTGGTATTGATAGACAATGGGATAGGGGATAAACAAGATGCCCAGTTTTTTTCGCATTATTACTTGCATGGAGAAGCTAGTTTAGAGAAAAGCTTACGTCGCTTAGGAGTGCACCCAACAGATATTACCGATGTTTTTTTGACACACCTACATTTTGATCATTGCGGCGGTAGTGTGAAATACGGTTCCCACGGGCAATACGAATTGACCTTCCCAAGGGCTAAGTATTGGACCAACCAAGACCACTGGAATTGGGCAACAGTTCCAAATCCAAGAGAAAAGGCATCTTTTTTGGAAGAAAATATCCTTCCCCTTCAAGAGCATGGGGTACTCAATTATCTAGACCTTGGGTCTAAATCGTTTTTTAGTGGCTTTGACTTTCTGACAATGGATGGGCATACAGACAAGCAAATGCTTCCTAAAATTCAGTACAAAGGGCACACACTAGTGTTTATGGCCGACTTACTCCCTTCAGTGGGACATATCCCATTGCCCTATGTGATGGGATACGACACCCGGCCCTTGTTGACGCTGCAAGAAAAGCAAGAATTTCTGGAAATCGCAGCTTGTGATCAGTATGTGCTTTTTCTTGAGCACGATTCGGTGCATGAATGTTGCACAGTAAAAATGACTGAAAAGGGTGTACGTGTGGATCAAACTTTTCGACTCGATGAACTCTAAAGCTAGCATCGGAATTGCCTTTTCTGGGGGAGGAGTCAGAGGAATCTCGCATTTGGGTGTGCTAAAGGCATTAAATGAGATAGGTGTTTTTCCAAGCCAAGTGAGTGGCAGTTCAGCTGGTGCTATAGTTGGCGCCATGTATTGCCAAGGGTATAGTCCCGATGAGGTGTTGAAGATTATCATTGAAACCAACTATTTCAAGTTGATCCGTCCTGCCATATCCTGGAAGGGCTTGTTTACCATGGATAATTTGGCCCAGCTACTAAAAACTTACCTTCCGCACAATAATTTTGCTTCGCTAAATGTGCCACTTCATGTGGCGGCTACAGATATAGGCAAAGGGGAAGTGGTTTATTTCAATTCTGGCAATCTTGTTGAACCCATATTGGCTTCTTCCTGTATTCCTGGAATGTTTGAGCCAATTTTTTATGAATCTCGGTACTTGGTGGATGGAGGAGTGCTGAATAATTTGCCGGTGGAACCCTTGCAAGCCAATTGTGATATCGTTATTGGTGTCAACTGCAATCATTTACCAGAATTGTCAGCAGTTCGAAATGTAAAAAATCTATTAGAACGTGCTGTGATGATGAATATGAATTTTAATGCTTACAGCCGTAAATCGGTTTGCACTTTTTTTATTGAGGCCCCTGGATTAGGTAAGTTCGGAGTCTTTGATTTAAAAAAGGCTTCGGAATTCTTTCAAGCAGGTTACAATCAAGCCATGAAAGTAATTGAAGCCAATCCAAGTTTACTAGAAATCTCTACTCAGTTACAACCCCAACCTAGCGAGTTATGATGAAGACACTTTCTCGTATTATATTTTGGGTATCAGGATGGTCTTTAAATCCCAACTGGCCAGCAGGTGTGAAAAAAGCGGTGCTCATTGCAATTCCTCATACTTCTAATTGGGATATTTTGTATGCTCGCGCTGCTTTTTATCTCATGGATATTCCCGTACGTTTTACGATAAAAAAAGAGGTGATGATCGGTCCATTGGGTTGGTTATTGTCTGCATTAGGAGCAATCCCTATCGATCGTAAGCGTATCCCTGGAGGAAAAAAGCAAACCTACACGGAGGCAATGATTCAAATGCTGAATAGTCGAGATGATTTGGTGGTGATGGTTACTCCGGAGGGCACTAGAAGTGCGGTAAGTAAATGGAAAACAGGATTTTATCATACTGCACTTGGAGCTAATGTTCCGATTGTCATTGGGTACTTGGATTACAAAAAGAAGGAGGCGGGAATCGGTCCCTGTATTTATCCAAATGGAGAAATGG
>JAURGC010000130.1 GCA_030833985.1 Algoriphagus sp.
ACTCTTCCAAAACCGCTACCTCGGAATTCAATAGTGCCTTTTCCCAGCCTTTATCCAAATCCACAAGGTGCTCTTGGGTAGTTTGACTGAAGGATGAAAAAGAGGTAACAAGTAAAGTCAGGAAAAGGGATACAAATTTCATAGAAAGGTTGCTTTTTGGGACTTCCTAAAATAGAGTTTTAACTTAAATTTTTGCACCCAGCAAATAAAAAAGTCACCATTTAGGAAGGAGATGAAAATCCGAGAAAATGTACCAAGTATGTGAATCCTATCTGCAAACAGGCAGGCTAGAGCCAATGGGTGGTTGGATTTCTTTGCGTCTTTGCGAAAAGAAAAAGAAGAACGTGTTCATTCGCAGCAGCAGGCAAGAAGTGAATGAAAAGCCGCAGTTGCCAAGAAACGAGATTCGTTTATCCTTCCATTTTGGATGGTTTTTACAGGCCAAAAACTTATTTTTTTAACTTCCCAAATAACCAGTCATCTGCTTTCTTTCCTTGCTCTGGATAGGTCCAATGTCCTGTTTCTGGGACGACAAAAACTTCTTTGGGTGCATTCACTTCATTGAATGCGGAATAGTAGGAAGTTGGGGGACAGGTATCGTCATTGAATCCCCAGCTATAAAAACCGGGTGTCTTTAAAATTCGAGCGAAATTAACTACATCGTAATATCCAAGGGTTTCAATTGCCTTTGGATTGTTGTAGTAGGTCAGGTTATTGCCTGCGAAGACATGAGGCCAACCTCCTGCTCTTCCGGACAGGTAGCCTGTCATGTCACTCAAAGCTGGATAAAAAGCTGCAAGGTATTTGATTCTAGAATCTAAAGCAGCGGTAGTAATCGAAAGCGCACCCCCCTGACTTCCCCCTTGAATCCCTAGATTTTCGCCATCGTATTGAGGAAGAGAAACTAAAAAGTCAACCGCTCTCACGCATCCTAAATACACTCTTTTGTAATAGTAAAGGTCTTTGTCGGACATGTTGAAGGTGAAATATCCATTCAGGGAACCTGCCGAAAGATTGTTATAAACCTGAAGTGGTAGGTCTATCGGGATTCCATGAATTCCTATTTGTAAGGTAATAGCTCCTCTAATAGCTTTGCCCATATCCCCCGAATAAGGACGAATTCCTGCTCCAGGAACCAATAAAATGGCGGGAAATTTTCCTGCTCCTTTTGGAACGGTAAGTACTCCATAAATTCGACTATTTTTGATGTTTTGAAAATTGACATGGTAGACATCTACCAGCTCCGTACTCTTTTCTGGCATATGGATCATTTTTGGATCCATAGGAATTTTTGCCAATTCAGCTTTCCCTGCGTCCCAGAAAGCTTCGAAATCAGCTGGCATTTCGACTGTAGGCTTGATGTTTTCAGGTTCAAAGGCGGCTGTTCCCAAACCTCTATATTCTTTTCCATCTATTGTCGCAAATACTTCGCAACGCAAGAAGCCTGGGTTTTTCATGGTGACACTTGAAATTGTCGCTTTGCCCTGGGAAAGTTGAAGGGGTCCCTCCATTATTGGGCTCATTTTCTCTTCTTTGACAAAATACCGAACATTTTCTACTGAAACAGGCCTACCTGATTGAGTCACAGAAACAAGAAATTCCACATTTTCCCCCACCTTATAGCGCCAGTCTGGTTTATTTGGCGACACTGAGATTTCCAGGTATTGCCTAGGGATCTGGGCGATAGCTTCTTGGGCAAAGTTTACTACCAAAAAGAGCAGTAAGAGAAAGAGAGTTCGAGTTTTCTGGGAAGGCTGATTCATAAGGAGATAAGGACCTGATTTTTTAAGACTTAATTTGTTGGACTAACTACTAAATTTAGCAATCTATTTGGGGAATAGTTGAAGCAGTTAATTTTTTTTGATTAGCTGCATAGGAAATAGCGATGGGGATCCTCTGACCTAAAAAGACCAACCTAAATGAGTTAATTTTTAGGCAAGAAAATGGCGTACTTGCCAACACAATGCAACACCATATCATTACCTTCTGAAACCCCTGTCCTGTATGAATTACTTCTTGAATAGATTGGGCATCCTATGGACTCGCAGCTGAAGGATCAAAGGTTTACAAACAAAAAAAAAGGTCTAGGTGACAGGCCTTCAAAAAGGTAGCAGAAAATTAGAGGTACTTCAAATTCAAAAGGTTTTTTTATATTACTTGGTATCAACAATTAATGATCCCTGTTATGAGCAAAATCACGCGCAGAGATTTTTTCCAACATGCAGGCAGAGTCACAGTCGGAGGTATTGCCCTTAGCGGGGCCTTACCTGACCTTGTATCGACTTCTGCCCAAGCGGCACCGAATTCATCCCCACCCAACGTGTTCGAAAATGTGCTCGGGGAGTATGGACCTTGGGCTGATAAAATGATGGGGAAAGAACCCGCAAAACTTTCGTTTTTGCGAGATGAATTCAATCGTAGCGAAATGGACAGCTGGCGAAAAAAAGCAAGGTTACGACTGCTAGACTGCCTTGCGATGCCCGACTCAGTTGGAATCCCAAAAGCCCAGGTCTTGCAAGAGGTAGAATTCGAAGGATTGACTATCCAACACCTGCAGTGGGACTTGCCTTATGGCCCACCGACGAACGCGATGTTTCTCAAGCCCTCCAATGCCACAGGTAAACTACCGGCGATCCTGGCGATGCACGATCACTCAGGAAAAAAGTATTATGGGCACCAGAAGATAAGTCGTGCTGGCAGTGAAGTAGATCCACTCAACAAACAACACGTGGACGAATATTACGAAGGTGTTTGGTGGGCTAATCAGCTGGCCCATCGCGGCTATGCCGTTCTTGTACCAGATGCTTTTCTTTTTGGGAGTAGGAGAATTGGTTTGTCACAGGTTCCCCTAGCCATGCGTGGGGTAGCGGAGGAAGGAATCCCAGACAGCGAACTAGATATCTTGGCATACAACCGTTGGTCGAGCCAGCACGAACATAGTGTCGCTAAAAGTCTGCTGTGCGCAGGGACCACAGTGCCGGGAGTGGTGGTAGGTGACGATCAGCGAGCCCTTGACTACCTTTGCTCACGGGAGGATGTCGATGTCAGTCGTATCGGTTGCTGTGGGCTATCGGGCGGTGGCTTACGAACGTTATATTTAGCCGGCTTGGACGACCGCATTGCTGCCGCTTGTTGTGTGGGTATGATGACCACCTGGCGAGACCTTTGTCTCAACAAAAGCCATACACATACTTGGATGATCTATCCGCCAGGATTTACGCGGGACTTGGACTACCCCGAAATTCTCGGCCTTCGGGTACCGCTACCCATCTTTGTGCAAAATGCTGAACACGATAAACTATTCACCTTGTCTGAAATGCAACGAGCCGACCGAATGCTTTCCGATATCTATAAAAAAGCAGGTGCGGAATCCCAGTACAAATCCGCTTTCTATCCTGGGGGGCATCGGTTTGACCTGAAAATGCAAGAGGATGCCTTCGCCTGGTTGGATTCAAAGTTGTCAAACTTGGGAAGCTAGTGATTTAGCTGAAGTAATTATCCCTCTTTTATCAGGAAAATTTCTCAGAATTAGTTAGGCTTAGGTTTTAGAATTTTGATAATTCAAGTTGAAACTTTTATTCAGTTCCCTAAAGGGTTCTTGTTGGTTAATAGCTTGGAAAATGGAATGAGGGAAGGGGTGGATCGGATATACTGTTGATAGCTATCCAAATGACCCCATTTTTCTATCCCTGAAGCTTCCAATATCCGAACGCCACTAATGTAAACGAGTAGGAAATACGTAAATAGTGGAGAGATTAATGTGGCATACTGCCAATTGGATAAGGAGGAAAAAGACATGATAGAAATTCCAGTCCACAAGACGATCTCTCCAAAGTAGTTGGGGTGCCTAGCGTACTTCCAAAGGCCTGAAGTAATAAATAGCTCCTTATTTTCAGGGTTTTTTCGGAAGTTTGACTTTTGCCAGTCAGCACTAATTTCTATACTGAAACCAAGAGCAAATACGAACAATCCACCATAAAAAAAGCCATTTTGAAGTACCCCATTTTGACTTGCAATAGCTGTTAAGGCGCACATAGAACATAAACCCACCCACATCCCTTGTAAAGTCCAGGCCATAAAAAATCGAGTGGCAGCGGGTTTAATGTCTCTAAACCTTTTGTCTTCTTTGGCACGATGAATTCTTAAGAATAAAAAGGTCCCTAATCGGATAGCCCAAAGTGAAATGCAAGTGGCCAAAACCATGCTTGCTGTATTGAGATTGAGAGATAAATAATTTTGATAGCTCACATAACTTATCATAAATAAGTAGGTACCACTTCCTGCGAGGTCATAGAATTTTTCTGTTTGGAAAAAATAAGCAGGAACAAAACAAATCCATTGAATCACAAAAGCAATTAAGACCCCTTCCTGGATTACTGTAAGCCCCGTCAACAGCGCAATACCATACACCAAGATAAAGGCGATTAAGGCAAAAAATAGATTGAGTACTGCTTGCTTCATGGGAGTTCAAAATTTGTAAATGGCCATCAGAAGGGACTGCTAACTCGAGTTTTTTACTACTTGGTACATAAGAAATAAAACCAGGTAAACCGCTAAATAGATGCGGTAGAAATTTCTTGTTTTGAGGTAAGTGGTATTTTCAGGATACATGTTCCCAAATAAAGCGAGGATCTCCTTTTTGAAAAGGGGCTTGATGTTTATTTTCCAATCCTCCGTTTGATACACAATTTTCCGAAACTTACTCCTGTAATGCGTGCTTGGAATGCTCCAAATGAGCAATAGGGTAAATAGGAGAAACGGTAGGTTTATCATTTAACTAGGTAGGTTTTAGTTAATTTCCGATCAAGGGGTTTTGCTTCCCAACCGATGGATTGTATTCTGCACCAACCCTTCTCGTTCAATGCCATGGCTATCCTTGACCTTGTAGGTAATTTCCATTCCCCAGGTAGGCTGGATAGATGGAATAGTTAGGTTAATTGTTTTGCCTGAAGCATCTAGTTCTGCTTTGGCAACTTGAAGTGTTTGTTCGTTATAATGTTTTGAACCGTATTTTCTCGATCGGATTAGGTCCCAGGTCTTTACGTTGTAATTGGTAATATCTTGGACCCCTTTTGCATCCAGCTGGTCAGTAAAAGTCAGCTTCATCCCTGTGGTGGTGGCTGCGATTCCTACCGGGATCACCATTGGCTGATCTACCTTTCTGATTCGGTACATCCCTCCCAGCTGGGGTTGGGTAGACCCCCATGCTGATAGGCCAGCAAGATACAATTGTCCATCTCCAGGATTGAATCTCCCTCGCATTACGCCAGTAGAAAATCTTGGGATGGGCAACTCAAATATCCCTCCCTGAACCTGATCCCCAATTTTTTCAAAAGGAACCAAAAACACTTTTCCATACCCATAAGACAGATTTAGGAGTTTTCCATTGAGGGCGCCCCATTTCTGACTCTCCACCCACAGCAGCTCAGAGGGAGATTGATCTCGATCTCGTTCTACCCATACCAGTGGCTGCTCCATTCCTGCCTCCGTACTATCTTTTGGAGGATTAAAGCTGAACATATTTCCATAAAACCCTCCTTTTTTTACCCAATTGATCCGATTCATAGGATTCCAGTGTCCTTCCTGATCGGTGACGATAAAGGTGCCATCAGGATTGATACAGACTCCATTTGCAGCCCTGAATCCTGTGGCAATAATCTCAGTTTTCTTTCCGTCTTTGCTGACTTTAATCAAGGTGCCATGCTGCGGCACAAGGGCTTCACGAGCATGACGAGCACTTTTGGCATAGTAGAAGTTCCCTTCTTTATCTACCTGCAGACCCATGGCAAACTCGTGAAAATGATCGGTCACTTGCTGATCGGTGTTGAAGGCTTCATAGAAATCGGTCTCACGATCCCCATTCAAATCATGTAATTTGACAAGCTGGTCCCGGCAGGTGACGAAAATTTGTTCATTCACTACCTTGATGCCCAAGGGCTGGAAAAGCCCCGAAGCAATTCGCTGCCAGGTGAGTTTCCCCGTATTTTGGGTAAATCCTTCCACCAACCAAACATCACCATCTGTAGAGCAGATTACGCCTTTGTTTGGATCTCTGAAAAAATCCAAGCCACTGAGGCGAAATTGATTTTTCCAGGGACTGTCAAAAGGAGGGTTCATCAGATCCACCTGAAAAGGGCCTTCCTGTGTGCCCATTATAACCTGGGAACTTAATTTTTCAGGAAATCGGGAAGGTCCTCCTGTTGTCATTCCCACCAAGGATGCTGGGGGGGGTGAACTTTTGGCATAATCAGTAAGGTCCTTCGTGCTTGCGCTTCCAATTAAAATTTTGATTTGAACTGGAGCTGAAGGCATTGTTTCCATGACCATAAAGCCATTTTCCTTTTTCAATACCGCCCCTTTTCCAATCAGTGCTACTTCAGTTTTAGCAGGGGCTATCCGCATTTTCAATGGTTTAGCTGTAGGACTGAGGTTTAGGGTTCTGGTAAAAACCGGTTGATTCTGCCAGCTTTCCATACCAAAGGATTCGAGCACTTTGGAACTTCCAACGGTGTAAGATAGAATTACCTGATCTTTAAATTGATAGAGTCCTTGATACTGTGCCCAGTTGCGGGGAAGAGGGCCAAACTTCCTCTTGTCCCGAGCCTGGAATCGTGGATCCTCAAATTTTCCATTGGCAGGATTTGCCCATCCAGGACCCACAGGATTTTCAAAATGGAGAG
>JAURGC010000164.1 GCA_030833985.1 Algoriphagus sp.
AGTCGATTTTGGAAGTAACCCGAAAAGAAAGTCTTGCAGGGAAATTTGCCTTGATCGCTCCCGTAATTACATTCACAGAAGGACGCTGAGTGGCAACTACCAAGTGTATTCCAATTGCGCGGGCCAATTGAGCCAATCGAGCGATTGGAGCTTCAATTTCCTTGCCAGCAGTCATCATCAAATCCGCCAACTCATCGATTACCAACACGATGTAGGGCATGAAATAATGCCCGTTCAGCGGATTGAGTTTTCTGGCAACAAACTTGGCATTGTATTCCTTTAAATTTCGACAGCCTGCCTCCTTCAACAAGGTGTACCGGTTGTCCATCTCAATACACAAGGAATTGAGCGTGTGAATTACTTTTTTGGTATCGGTAATAATTGCCTCTTCTGCTCCTGGGAGCTTGGCAAGAAAATGCCTTTCGATCTTATTAAAAAGAGTTAATTCTACTTTTTTTGGATCAACTAAAACGAACTTTAACTGGGAAGGGTGCTTCTTGTAAATTAAGGAAGCAAGGATCATGTTGAGTCCTACCGACTTTCCTTGACCGGTGGCTCCTGCCATGAGCAAGTGAGGCATTTTGGCTAAATCTGCAACAAACACCTCATTGGAAATCGTCTTTCCTAAGGCAATGGGCAAGTCCTTATCCGACTTCATGAATTTTTCAGTCCCCAAAACTGCCCGGGCAGGTACCAGCTCCCGATTCTTATTTGGAACTTCAATTCCAATGGTACCTTTGCCTGGAATAGGAGCAATAATTCGTATCCCTAATGCTGCCAAACTCAAGGCAATATCATCTTCTAAGTTTTTAATCTTAGATATTTTTACCCCTGGATTGGGAATAATCTCATACAGTGTAACTGTTGGCCCGATAGTCGCTTGAATTCCCTGAATCCCAATCTGGAAATTTTCTAGAGTAGTCACAATTTTGTCCTTATTTTCCTCTAGTTCTTGTCGCGAAACGGTCACTTTCTTGACATCGTATTCGTTGAGTAAATCCAAGGTGGGGTATTTGTAGCGTGGCAAATCCAAGGTAGGATCATAAGGATCCAAGTTCTCCACCTCATCCACCGTCTTTTCCTCCTCATGGCCTTTTTTTACCGTAAAATTTCCTTCCTTGACCAAAATTTCCCCGGTAGCATCTTCCAACAGGCCAACCTGAGGTACATCGAAAAGATCTTCTTCTTGGGATACTGAGGCAGTGAACTCCTCTTCGGTATTTGCTTCCTCCAAACTAAAATCTACTTGATCCCCTGCCTTTGGTGAATCAGGATCCTCTGATTTTACTTCCCAAGCACTGCCATCATCCTCAAATTCTTCTTCAGCGGCATCCTCATTCCCAAAAGGGGAAGGCACTACCGCTTCCGATTCCTCCTCTAGATCCATTTCATCCTTCTCTTTGAACTTTGGGGCAAACCAATTGAGCTGTTGAACTCCATAAAATAGGATGATAAAAATGAAGAAAGTGCCCGCAATCAGGATAATCGTCCCCATCCCTAAAAAGTCGTAGGAAAGCTTGGCAAGCTCGTATCCTAGCCCTCCCGAAACAAAACTCCAGTACGAATACCCTTCTAGTAAAATCCCTGCATACCCCGTCACTAGACCAATCCAAGCCACAAAAAACAAGGCAAACGCCACATACCGCATCAAGGAATATAAGGGAACCTTAAACGTCCAGCGGAATCCAACCAAAAACAAGAAGGGCGGGAATAGAAAGGCAGCAATACCAAACCAACGGAAAATCATCCAATGTGCCGCTTGCGCTCCCAAATAGCCTAACCAATTCCTTGCTTCTTTTGCGGCCTCACGAACAGCTTGATCGCTGTTGTTCAAGACCAAGCTTTGGTCTTGAGGGCCATTGAGCAGGTAGGAAGCAAAGGCGATGGTAAAAAAAATACTTGCTGAAATCATCGCAATTCCCAAAGCAATTCCAACCTGCTTTAGCTCGATTTTCCCGAAAGAAAATACAGGTTTTTTCGGTTGTGGACTAGCCTTTGGCGTATTCTCCACTTTCTTACGAAAGGTATTTGTTTTGGGTGCTTGAGATGCCATCTGCGATTACGGTGCTGGGTTAATGTTAGCCAAAAGTGAGTAAAAAGCCAACTTACTTCGATAAATAGTGTAAGAGCCCCTTCTTTATTCGTTTGATTAAAGAAGGTCCCTCATAAATCATGCCTGAGTAGACCTGAACCAGGCTAGCGCCTGCTTCCAACTTCTCGATGGCATCGGAGGCAGAATAAATTCCTCCTACTCCTACAATTGGGAATGCCCCCTTTGATTGCTGGTGTAAGTAGCGAATGACTTCGGTACTTCTCCTACCCAAAGCCTTTCCACTAAGACCTCCCGCACCTATTTGTTCTAGTTTTTGGGAATCTGTCTGTAAGTTGGATCGATCCAGGGTAGTGTTGGTCGCAATCACCCCCTCTATTTGCGTTTCTTTTACGATGTCAATGATATCATCAAGCTGTCCGTTGGTTAGGTCTGGAGCAATCTTCAGTAAGATGGGTTTTGGATTTGGATACCGAGAATTAGCGGCCTTAACCCCGAATAAAAGGTTTTTCAAAGGTTCCTTTTCCTGTAATTCCCGGAGGTTGGGCGTATTGGGGGAACTTACATTCACCACAAAATAGTCTACATAGGGATGCAAGGCTTCCAAACAAAAAAGGTAATCAGTGAGTGCCTCCTCGTTAGGGGTCACCTTGTTTTTGCCAATATTCCCCCCTACGATGACGGTAGATTTTCTATTTTTCAATCGATCTAGTGCCCCTAGCACCCCCCCGTTATTAAAACCCATCCGATTAATCAAAGACTCGTCTTCCGGCAATCGAAAAAGCCGAGGTTGGGGATTGCCCTCCTGAGCTTTTGGAGTAAGGGTTCCAATTTCTATAAAACCAAACCCCAATAGCGCCATTTCATCAATCCACTGGGCATCCTTATCCATACCAGCTGCCAGCCCAATGGGATTGGAAAACTTTAGGCCAAAAACCTCACGTTCCAAACGGGTGTCTTCAAGGCGAAATAGCGCATGAAGGAGTGGCTTGATGATGGGGAGATTAAATGACCATTTGATCAAGCCAAATGTAAAGTGGTGGGCCGCCTCGGGCTGCTGTAAAAAAAGAATGGGCTTGATGAGCTGCTTGTACACGAGATGGATTCAGCTTGGGTTTACATTAAGAAACGGAGACTTTTGCTTGGTGAATTTAGCCCCCTAAAGCCAAAGAAACAAAAGAAACCGGTTTAGGAACCGGCTTCTAAAGTTTAGGATTTAAGGCTGTAGTTGGGTGCTTCGCGGGTGACGCTCACATCGTGTGGGTGGGACTCCTTTACACCGGCAGTGGTGATTTTGACAAACTTTCCATTGGTCTGAAGATCTTCGACCGTTTTAGTACCACAGTAGCCCATGCCTGCTTGTAAGCCCCCTACCAACTGATAGAGTACCTCGGAAACAAGGCCTTTGTAGGGCACTCGGCCCACAATTCCTTCAGGAACTAATTTTTTAATATTGTCTTCAGCATCTTGGAAGTAGCGGTCTTTGGAACCGGATTCCATGGCTTCCAAGGAGCCCATACCGCGGTAGCTCTTGAATTTTCTACCTTCAAAAATGATCATTTCTCCGGGTGCTTCCTCCGTGCCGGCTAACAAAGAGCCAATCATAATAGAGCTACCTCCGGCGGCTATGGCCTTCACCAAATCTCCAGAATAACGAATCCCTCCATCCGCGATCACCGGTACACCAGTACCTTTCAAAGCTTCTGCACATTCAAATACGGCAGAAAGCTGAGGGACGCCTACCCCTGCAATGATGCGGGTGGTACAAATAGAACCAGGCCCTACCCCTACTTTCACTGCATCTGCTCCTGACTCTGCAAGCGCAAGGGCTGCTTCTGGGGTGGCGATATTTCCTACAATCACCTCCAAATCTGGGAAAGTTGCTTTGATTTTTCGGCAGGTATCCATGACCCCTTTGGAGTGGCCATGTGCAGTGTCTATTGAGACCACATCTACACCTGCATTTTTTAATGCCTCTACACGCTCCACAATGTCAGCGGTAACCCCTACCGCCGCACCTACACGAAGGCGTCCAAATTCATCCTTACAGGCATTTGGCTTGTCCTTCCGCTTTAAAATATCTTTGTAGGTAATCAGTCCCGTCAATTTGCCTTCCTCATCTACAATTGGAAGTTTCTCAATCTTGTATTCCTGAAGAATCTCCTCAGCTTGTTCCAAAGAAATTCCTGACTTAGCCGTAATTAAATTTTCCCGAGTCATGATTTCTCGAATCAGACGGTTGGGGTCTTTCATAAAACGTAAGTCCCTGTTGGTAATGATTCCTTTGAGTACTTTGTGCTCGTCTACCACTGGAATTCCACCAATATGATACTCACGCATGATGGCTTCTGCATCTCGTACTTGAGAATTGATATCCAAGGTGATGGGGTCCAAGATCATTCCTGCTTGCGAACGCTTCACTTTACGCACTTGAGCAGCTTGCTTTTCGATGGACATGTTTTTATGGATAAATCCAAGCCCTCCCTCTAGTGCTATGGCAATCGCCAATTCCGCTTCTGTGACCGTATCCATGGCAGCAGAAACTAGGGGAATGTTTAGTCGGATTTTTTTGGTAAGCCAGGTGGCTGTGGAAGTCTCACGAGGGAGAACTTCAGAATATCCTGGCACTAAAAGTACGTCGTCGTAGGTGAGTGCTTCGTACAGAAACTTGGAAGAGTTTTTATTCATGGCAAATATCGGTGGTAGGGAACCCTATTTGCCCGTCAAAGTTACATGG
Source organism: Algoriphagus sp. (assembly GCA_030833985.1). Lineage (GTDB taxonomy): Bacteria > Bacteroidota > Bacteroidia > Cytophagales > Cyclobacteriaceae > Algoriphagus. Next base: position 4,788 of record JAURGC010000164.1, read on the forward strand.
AATTTGTGTTGGATTACTAGAATGTGGAAAATATTATTGTACCC
>JAURGC010000212.1 GCA_030833985.1 Algoriphagus sp.
GCATCCGTGTTGATGAAAGAGAGGAAATTGAAGGTCTAGACATCAACGAACACCAGATGCGTGCCTATCCAGATTTTGCATCGAAGGATTAAAAATTATCCTACAAAAAATCCCCTAGAACTTTGTCCTAGGGGATTTTTTTGTCTTATCCATTGGGCAATAGGGCCAGTGGACCCACATGCCGCAGCAAAATAGCTTGATGCACGTGTCCAAATTTTGTGTAACACCAAACCTTGAATTCCACTAGCTCCTCTGCTAATAAATAACTGATCCCTTTTTTCAGCTCTCTTTCAAAAAGAACCCTGTTGAAACTTACTTTTTGTAAAATAGTCTTTACGTAATCCAGCATGGTTTTAAAAATTTGAAAAATAGTACCTGATTTTAGGTTTTTCTACGGCAGGATATCCCAAGATGTTACATTATTTTGAGGGGAATAGTTGGAATTCCCCTATTTTCGCAACGATGATTACGACAGCACGCTATATACTGACCCTACTTTGCATTTCCCTTTTTTTTGGGAAAGTAGCCATTGGACAGGAAGTGACTATTGAGCTTGGTGCAGATCAGCTGGGACTCAATGAGACATTTACTATCAAAGTCACCCTGTCGAATGAAAAAATAAAATCCTACGACCAATTTCCTGAAATCCAAGGATTTCAAAAACAAGGAATCTCTCAATCGTCCTCCATGAATATCATCAATGGGCAAATGAGTAGCTCCACTAGCATTATTCAATACTATAAGCCCAGTAGAAAAGGGCAATTTACCCTTGGAAAATTTTCGGTCCTGATTAATGGCCAAGCATTCTCATCTCCTGGAAAACGAATTGTGGTCACCGATGCCGCGACCTCTACTCCTTCAGGCAGCAATGCATTTGATCCTTTTGCAGAATTTTTTGGACGCAGTGGAGAAGTCCCAGAATTTGTAGAAGTAGCTGATGAGGCCTTCTTCTCTGTTGGAATAGATAAATCAGAGCTATATGCAGGAGAAGGATTTACGATGGATATTTCTTTTTTCATGTCAGAGCAAAATCAAGCTCCCTTTCAATTCTACGAGGCAGGAAAACAACTCGATGCAATTTTGAAAAAATTGAAACCTGCCAATGCCTGGGAGGAAAATTTTAATATCACCACCATCGAACCACAAGCGGTGGAACTAAACGGAAAGAGATGGGTGAAATTCAAAGTTTTTGAAAGCACTTTTTTCCCTTTCTCCGAAGGAAAAATCGAAATCCCTCGCGTTCCCTGGGAAATGATCAAATACAAAATCGCAAAAAACCCTAGCCTTTTTGGGGCCAACCGACAAGAAGATTTTAAAACTTTCTATTCAAGTCCTCGCAGTATTACAGTCAAACCATTGCCTCCACACCCTCTTAAAAGTGAAGTGGCTGTAGGGGTCTTTCAGCTTAAAGAAACTAGTACCACCTTGGAAGCGAAGACGGGTGAAGGCTTCGGGTACAACTTTGGAATTACTGGGGTGGGAAATATCAATTCCCTCTCTGCTCCAAAACGGCTTTCGGGCCCCAATATGAATGCCTACGATCCAAATGTTCGTCAGCAAATCAATCGAGGATATGGACGCGTATCTGGAATCAAAGAATTTGACTACTTCATTACTTTAAATGAGCCAGGGGACTACCCCCTTCAAAATTACTTCAGCTGGATTTACTTTGATCCCATCCGGGAGGTATACGATACGCTAAAGCCACAAACTCTCATTCGAGTAAGTGGAGAATCAAAAGTAAATGAGGCACTTTCTGGCCAGCGATTGGGGGGGATATACGACAAAATCACCACTGAAAGCAACCAGTTTTTAAACCAAGAATATAAGTACTATTTTACAACCGTAATCAATGTACTGCTATTTGGCGCACTCGCCTTACTAGCGGTACTCATCCTTCGCAAAAATAATGGGTAATTCTTTCGGTAAGCTATTTAAACTCACCACCTTCGGTGAATCTCATGGCAAAGCGCTTGGCGCTATCCTAGAAGGGTGCCCCGCTGGGTTAGCTTTGGATCTTGAAAAGTTGCAACAAGAAATGCAACGGCGTAAGCCAGGCCAATCTAAAATCACAACGCAACGAAAAGAGGAAGACGAAATTGAACTTCTGTCTGGGGTATTTGAAGGAATTACTACGGGAACTCCTATCGGTATCCTTATTCCTAATTCAGACCAAAAAAGCAAAGATTACGCGCACATTGCTGATGCCTTTCGCCCCTCACATGCAGACTACACCTACTTTGAAAAGTATGGACACCGGGACTACCGAGGAGGAGGTAGGTCCAGCGCTCGCGAAACTGCCGCTCGAGTAGCAGGCGGCGCCATTGCAAAACAAGTACTGGCCTCTAAAGGAATTACCTTACAAGCTTATGTCTCTCAAGTGGGAGAAATACAGCTTCAGAAATCTTACACCGAACTTAACTTGGCATTGGCTGAGGAGAATATAGTGCGCTGTCCAGACCCTGCGCTAGCCGAAGTGATGATTGCACACATTGATCAAGTTCGCAAAAACCGCGATACAATCGGAGGTGTGGTCACCTGTGTAATCAAAAATTGCCCTCCAGGATTGGGCGAACCTGTTTTTGACCGACTCCATGCCGAGCTCGGAAAAGCCATGTTGAGCATCA
>JAURGC010000187.1 GCA_030833985.1 Algoriphagus sp.
AGTACATAAGTACCCGTAGGAGACCAAGCCCCTCTCCAAGTAAGTCCTGCTGGCCCTATTGGACCTGGTACCCCTTGGGGACCATTGCTACCTGTTGGGCCTGCTGCTCCTTGGGGGCCCACTAGGGAAGCTAAAAAGGTGGTTTCAGTTCCTGTATTCCCTAAGCTTAACCACACTTGATACGCCGAAGGACCATTTTGTCCATTGAGTCCAGTTGCCCCTGCTGGGCCCTGAGCACCTTGAGATCCCGTAGCTCCTGCAATTCCAGTAGGGCCCTGAGGACCAGCTACTCCGCGTAAGGCCGCGATAAAATCTGCTTCAGTCCCTGTATTTCCTAAATTCAACCAGTATTGGTAGGCGCTTAAGCCATTGGCTCCATTCGTTCCATTGGCACCATTCAATCCTACAGGACCTTGAATACCTTGGGGTCCAGATGCACCGGGTACTCCCTGTAAGGAAGCTAGCCATTGCGCCTCCGATCCTACAAACCCGGCCGCTACAGCTACTTGATAGGCGCTTGAACCCGTAGTTCCTGGTATCCCTTGAGGGCCTGATACCCCCGTAGGACCACTTGGGCCTTGAGGACCAGTAGCACCGGTTGGACCAGCTGGGCCAGGAGTCCCGGAGTTTGCCGCATAGAGGGCAAAAGGTACTGCTGTAAATTGCTGGCTACTTAACAGGGTAAATGTGCTACAGCTACTTGTTTTGTCTAAAAATACCTCAAGAAATTTTGCTTGGCTATTCCAAACTATCTGGCTAAAATTTAACGCTGTCCCTCCACTTGGCGTACCCGTACCGATGATTACATTGACCATTCCAAAAGCATCTGTCCGCGTTGTGATCACTTCTTCGTACTCAGTGATTCCAGAAGGGTTTTTGAATACAAATTTGAGGCAGAGGTCCTTGTCCCCCAATGGTACAGCACGATTATCTTCACCAGGCAGCAACTGGCTATCTAGGATTACAGCCTGGTAGGTAATCCCAGGAACTTGAGCGAATGCAGGTACCGCCAGCACCCACAACCAAAAAATAAAGACAAGCTTTTTCATATCAATTCAATTGAACGTACAAACCAAATAAAACCCCATGGGAGAGGAAGCGTACTTGCTCCTCCGGGGGACCGCCTAATCGAACACTTTTTGAATAGGTATAGGTGAGATTCAAAAACGCGCGCTGGAATACGGGATAGGAAACGGAAGCCCCTACACCACTTTTTGCAAACACTCCTTTAAAATCGTCTTTCCCCTTTAGTGGGAATCGGGAACTATTGATCACCTGGGTGCCAGCAAGCATCCCCGCAAGCCCTACATGTCCTCGAATGCCTAATTCCACCTCCCCGATATGCGCTAAAAAGGAAAGCGTGTTCGAGATACCTCCGTAGGTAGTTTCCCAACCGTAATTGTTGTTTTGATTCCCTGCAAAGGAATTAAAGGAATCGAGGTGGAGTGACACTTCATTTTTTAACCAGTTGGGAGAATAGGAATACTCTTTGGATGTCACCTCTTCCTTTTTTGATTTTGGTAAAAAAGGAAAACCGATGCCCATTTCGATGGAGTTTCCCATACCTGACGTAAAGTCAAGGAGTTTGACCCCATCAGAAGATCGAAAATCATAGGTGGTGGAATTAATTCCAGTTTTTATAAAAATCTCCTGGGCTACCGTGGGTAGGAAAAGTTCGAAAAGAAGAAGACAGGTCAAAAAAAAGGTTCTCATGGCTTTTTGATTATACGGGTTTGAACAAACTTATTTCCAGATTTTAAGTGGGTGATGTAGGTCCCTGATGCCAAAAAAGATAAGTTCAGGGTAACTTCATTTTGCTGTGGAATACAGGTTGCCTCGAAGACAAGTTTCCCTTGGATATCGAAGACCACTACTTGGGTAGCATCCTGATGGGTTTGCGAAAAACGAAAATGAATTTGTTCGGTAAATGAATTGGGAAAGGCAAGCACCCCAAAATGGGGGGCAAGCTCCTTGGCTAGTTTGCGTCTACTTTGTAAAAACCCTTGGCTAACCTGAAGGCCACCACTCCCAAAGGAGCCTATGATACTGCTCTGTCCAATAGACTGCTGTACTGCAACCAAATTAAAATTTGAGGTGGAAAGGCTACTACCCATCGCAACCCAGCTCGCCCTCGCCAAAGTTTGGGCTTGATTGGGGCCAGACAAAATGAAAATAAATCCAACTAAAAAAATGAGTCTGTTGGCTTTTTTGGCGGTGCTCATGACCGGTTGAAGCGTTGGTACTACAAGCCAATAAACAGAGAATAGTTAAAAATCGTACTATAAGATTGTAATTAAATCTATTTATTATTATATTTTAATTTATAGTTTAAATTATAAATTAATTATTATTAATATTTTATAATATTTTATTGTTTTTATACAATTATTTTTTTAGATAAAAATAAGAAAGTTGGGAAGTTCACCGTGTTGAAATACTTAATTTTTATAATTCTATCTGATTATCCGCTATCTCAACAGTAGCTTAAAATCTTATTGAATTCCTGTGAATATCCATCGACTGTTCACAGACAACAGCTCATTAAAAAACTCAAATCCTTATTTTTCTTTGATTTCTTGGGACAAATCGGATGCTTGAATTTAAAGAAAATAAAGAAAGAGGACACATATCCTCTTTCTCACCTTATCCGTTACCTTAGCCCTAAAGCCTTCTTAAAATACATTCTTGAAATAAAGATTCCGCCATCATCATCCTTTCCTCCCACACTTTCCACTGCACTAGTTACGTACGCCAAAGTAAATCCTTCGGATTCCAATTCCATGATTCGCGCAGCGATCATCGCATCATTGGAGGCAATGTTCTGAAAATTGATCCCTGTGGCGCTGAAAAAATTGAGTAGTTTGGCCTCATCAAATTTATCCACTTTCAACTCTTTCCGACTCACGCTACGCTGAGAAGAGGTCTTTCCATCCACTCGGCTGGTCCGAAAGTCTTCGGTGTTTACATCTGTCATGTTTTCCACCATACGGGATCTTCCCAATCCCATGGGTACGATGGACTCCACCACCGTCACGATTTTCCACTCATTGAAGGTTTGAGTGGTCATTTCCTGTGCTTGGAGAGCTGAAATACCCCCAATAGTAAACAGGATGATTAAGGCAAATCTTTTTTTCATGCTGATTAATTTTAAAGTTTAGAATAATTATACGCGTGACTTTTAATGATAGTTTTAAGTGCTTTTTGGGTACGAAGGAGGAACCACTCTAAATTCTTTCCCCAGCTTAGGGATAGCAATTACTTCGCCTCCTTTTTTCGAATAAACTCCCGATCATCTCCTAATTTAAATTTTTATTTCCTGATTGCACAGCGGGTATTTCGGTTGGTAGTCCTAGGGATTTCTTCCCCGAAGAAAAAAATTGAAACCAGCGAAATTTCTAACCTCTTTAATTGGTCGAATAACCATTCATCAAAGAAAGTTTCAATTCTGTTTTAATCGCTGCTATCCCTAGTTAAAATATTTATATTTAAGCACGTCTCAAACTAGTACAATTGGCATTTTATGGGATTTGTACCTTATTCCTATTCGGAATTCTAGGATTAGCGAAGAAAGGACTA
>JAURGC010000223.1 GCA_030833985.1 Algoriphagus sp.
ATCGCTGATGAATTGTTCCAAAAATCCAATCCATTGACATCTCCATAATTCATCCAATGGCCAATATGGTGTGGATGATCAATTCGCTCTCCCGGTCTTGGAGCTAAGGGAAAACCACGTGTAATTTCTATTCCCCCAGCAGCATTGATAGGGTATAAAACAGGTTTTTCTATACTTTCCGGGTAATAGTAGGCGGTAAATAACTCCTGACCCAGAAATACTTCTATTTTTTTGTCAGCCTCATTTTGAATGAATTTTACTCCTTTTTTTTGTGCCTCAACAGGCACCTGCAACAGAAAAAGTAAAGACAACAGGCAGCCTGCTGTCTTTACTAGCCTAGATGGATTAGTGATCATGCCTTAGTATTGAAATGGTTTACCTCCTGCCAATACTTCTTGATTTACTTCATCAAAGGTTACAAATTGTCCCGTTCGAAGTGCTGCAGTGGTCATGATATTTGCTATGGAGTGATTGTAACCAGCCATGACATCAGCATTTGGTTTTTGTCGGGAACGAACGCATTCCATCCAATTGCGCATGTGTGCAGAGGTTAGGGAATCAACCCCTGTATTTGCTCCTGTTTCCGTTGCTGCAGCTTCCGCCAAGGTGATCTCAGGGAGTAGGTTTTCCTGCATTCCCATCGCCCGTGCATTGTTTTGATGAAGACCTCCATTTGGTGTTATTTTATTGGTATCCAGATTGAGTTCTCCAGCATTTGAGAAATAAATTTCCTTGGTGCCCCCGGCTGAATTTGTAAATCGAGAAGAATAGATTACCTGGAATCCTTTGTTTGGGTCGTTTAATGGTCCATAATCGAATACAGCTGTCATGGTATCAAAATTTTCCCGACCATCCTTCCAAAGGTAAATTCCGCCATTTGCAGCCACACTTCGTGGGTGGGGTAAATCCGTAAACCAATGCACTGTATCTATTTGGTGGGCCATCCATTGCCCAGGTATTCCTGAGGAAAATGGCCAAAATAATCTGAATTCAAGGTATTTACGCGGGTCCCAAGCTACTTTTGGACGATTCATCAGGAATCGGTCCCAGTCGGTATCCTCTTTTCGTATTTCTTGGGTCAACTTAGGGAGCCTCCAACGACCGGGTTGGTTGACATTCCAAGTCATTTCTACAGCTACAATATCTCCGAATTTTCCGTCTTTGATAAACTTGTTTGCCGCATGGTAATTGGATCCACTTCGACGCTGTGAACCTACCTGCACAATTTTACCTGTTCGTAATACTGCTTCTTTTGCGGCTCGGTTATCGGCCATGGTTTCGGCAAATGGTTTTTCTACATAGACATCTCTCCCTGCTTCTACAGCTTCTTTGCAATGCAAGGCATGTTGAAAGTCTGCGGTACTGATGATGACGGCATCCACATCTTTTCGATCGTACAATTCATCGTTGTTGCGGCATGCAGCTATAGCTAAGCCAGACTTACCTTGCACATAGGCTTGGCACTCGTCTCTTCTGCGGCTCCAAATGTCTGAAACTGCGGTAAACTGGTAGTTTAACTCTTTGGCATGTCCAAGCATTGCCGGAATCAGTGCGCCCTTGGCACGGTCCGAAAAACCGACGATGCCGACATTGACACGGTCATTGGCACCGATAATTCGTCCATAGCTTTTTGGTGAAAAAGCCATTGCGCCAAGTCCAATTCCAGCGGTGGTCAAGGCAGATTTTTTGATAAATTCTCTTCTGGATTGATCGTTCATGAGTTGATGGGTTAGTGTTAATTTTTTGATTCTTTTTTTTAAGTAGCAGTAGCTTGCTGCACCAAGTCTTGGAATAATTCCAACTGCTCACGAAGGGCAGCAATTTTATCTGTGGGGTTTGTTCTTGCCTCCAATAAAATCCATCCCGTGTAGTTCATGGCGGAAAACAGTTTAAACAACTCTGGATAGGGGTAATTGCCTGAATTAAACTCGCGAACATGCACGGTATCCCCAAACCATTTTTTTACGGAATCAAAGTTTTCGGTTAATCCAGGTGGAAGGAGGTCTTCGTTGTTGCAATTCCAACAGATTTTCACATTGGATTCCGTTACCTGGTCAAAAATCTCCTTCATCACGGGAAGTTCTTGGGTGTGTTGTCCGTGAACTTCCACGCGAATTTGTTGCCCAAAATCTTGGGCAAATTTTCCAACTGCATTAAGGGATTCCGCTATTTGAGCGGTTGTTTTCGTGCGAGGCACTTCTGGAGGAAGGTAATTGGGCTTGACCTTAATTCCTGAAGCACCAATCTCGTGACAGAGTTGAATGTACGCCTTGGTTTGGGCGATATTTTCTTGAAGAACGGCGGG
>JAURGC010000105.1 GCA_030833985.1 Algoriphagus sp.
ACTTAAATCGTGTTTTCTTTAGTTTAAGTTAATTGAGCGATTATGTGGAAAACCTAAATAAAAAGCGATGAACTCGGAACTTCTGCCGCTAAATTTGGTTTCTCTTACTAAAACCTTTTCTCTGACATGTTGAAAGCGCAAGCTAGACCCGTTCACCTCTACATGGAGGCCAATCCCAATCCCAACTCTTTAAAGTTTGTAGCCAACTTCATGTTGGTGGAGGAGGGGGTAAGTTATGATTTTCCAGATGCAGCAAGTGCTGGAGCAAGTCAGTTGGCTCGGGAGCTGTTCAATTTTTCTGCCGTCCAACGCGTCTTTATTGCTTCCAATTTTGTAACAATCACCAAGTCTGAAGAAGTAGAATGGACTGAGGTACAAACCATTTTTCGTGATCATATCCGCCAGTACCTTGAATCCGGCCAAAAGGCAGTGCAGGTGCTAATTGAGAAGGATCCCTTGTTCGATGAAAACGATTCAGAGATCGTTAAAAAAATCAAAGGCATTTTAGACGAATACATTCGACCTGCCGTAGAGCAGGATGGTGGGGCCATTGTATTTCATTCCTATGTCGATGGGGTGGTGAAAGTGCTTTTGCAAGGATCATGTTCGGGCTGTCCTTCAAGTACAGTTACCTTGAAGGCAGGAATTCAAAACCTGCTCACACGCATGCTTCCTGAGGTGAAGGAAGTGCAGGCGGAGGGAGTATAAGCTCTTTTTACATGGTTAAATCCAACTGGACCTGGGCATTCCTAGGACTACTTGCACTTGGACTTCGACTACTCGCTGGATCCTTTCCTGAACTCACAGATCAATTCTATTCCCGAAGCATCTTTTTTATTATCCGAAACGGGATTGACTTTAGTTTGGGCTACTTGCCATTTCCTACTGCTTACTTGTTTTTTGGATTGATTTTTTCGCTTTTCGGCCTAGTTTTGCGTCGATTTTTTCGACTAAAAGGAGGGAAAAATCGATGGAAGTATTTGGTGCAGGCAACCGCCAATGGTTTGGGAGCACTGGTTTTCTTGTTCTTGCTACTTTGGGGTTACAATTACCAGCGGACCCCCATTATCGAGCAGCTGTCCCTACAACCCAAACCACTCAGCTTGTCGCAGTTGACTGAAGAAATAAATCTTTCGAAGCACTTAGCCGGTCTGAATCGTGGGCAAATCACAAAGGATACCTTGGCCTTAAGCAAGGTGATGGACTATGCTGCTTTGGAAACTGAAGTTCGCACCACCATAGACCAAAATTCGGAAGTATTAGCCTTGAATTTTTCGGGTCGACCCCGTACTAAGCAGTTTCCTCCTCAAGGAATGCTGCGGAGGTTGGGTATCCTTGGAATATACTTTCCCTTCACGGGCGAAAGCTACTTGGATCCAGCGTTGCATGGCTTAGAAAAACCATTTACCATAGCTCATGAGATGGCGCATAGCCTAGGTGTGACCGATGAGGGGGAGGCTAGTTTTATTGCTTGGGTGGTTTGTACGCGTGCTGATAATCCGATTTTGCGGTATGCAGGACATTTAGTAATGCTTAGGTACCAACTTCGGGATTACTATGAGATGGACCCAGATGGTGCTTTATGCTGGATGGAAACACTTCCGAGCGGTATCCGTCAAGATTTAATTTCCATTCGAGCGGCCGGAGAACCATTTCCTCCAATTTGGCTTGCCTTGAGTCGAAAATCCAATGATTTATTTTTAAAGTCTCAAGGAGTTAAGGCTGGAATACAATCCTACCAAGAATTGCCCATGCTTGCTTTTGCTTGGCGCAAGAAGACTGCAAAAAATGGAGAGAGTTAGTTTTGATTAACCTAGAATGGCTTGAATTAGCTTAGGTTTTGGATGTAGGGATTTAGTGAATAGTGTTATTTTTTATTTCCAACCCAGACGCCAAGAATAACTGCAGCTATCCCTAAATAATGCCCTAAAAGTAGTACTTCCCCATCCAAGACTCCCCATAGGATGGCTACAATAGGGATGGTGTAAGTAACTAAACTTGCAAAGAAAGGACTTGCACTTTTAATCATGATATTGAATAGGATCAAAGCAGTAGCAGTGCCTACCATGCCTAGCAAGGTTACGTAGCCCAAGGCCTCCCAGGCGTCGGGGTGAGTAGCCATTTTGTAAGAAAAGTTAGTTCCTGCAAACAAATAAATCAGGGCCATGGGAAGAATCATCAATAAGGAAATGGAAGATATCTCGATGGACTTGAGTTTGGTAAATCGGGTTTTGATAAAGTGTAAGTTGATGCTGTAGCAGATGCAAGCTGCAATGACATACAAGGCATAGGCATTGATGTTTGATAAGGAATCCCATCCTCCTCCCTCTTTAAAAGTAACCAGGATGATAACGCCAAAAAAGGCGATTACTAGGCCTACTCCATTTCTTTTGGTAATGGAAGTATTGAAAAATAAGGCTCCCGCCAAGACTACGAAAAGTGGAGTCAGTGCATTCAATACGCCTGTAAGTGAACTACTCAGCTGCGTTTGTGCAATAGGAAATAGGAAAGCAGGGATAAAACTGCCCAATAAGCCAGTTACAAGTAAGTTTTTTACTTGTGTTTTACTGAGTTGTTTGATTCTTGGGAGAGATAATGGGAGCAGTAAACTTGCTGCTGCTACCATTCGGTAGGCACCGACCTCTCCTGGAGAAAACACTTCCAAACCTCTTTTTATCAAAATAAAGGAGCTGCCCCAGATCAAGGTTAACACCACGAGGAGCGTCCAATTTTTTAAACTATTTTCTGAGGAAATGGAGGTCATGAGTGGATAAGTGAAGGCAAAGAAAATCAAATTCTAGGACAGGAGGGTCCACTATCTTAGAAAAGCTGCAAGCAAAAGTTAAAGCGATAGAAATTCGTGATCGGCGTAGGTTTCTTGTACGCGTTCCAAAATCGACAAAACTTCCGAATAGCGCTCTGCCGTAACCATCTCGGTACGGAATGGTTTGAAGTTGGGCATTCCTCTGAAGTAATTCGTGTAGTGTCTACGCATTTCCAAGATTCCTTGCTTTTCGCCTTTCCACTCGATCGAAAAATCCAAGTGCTTTTTGGTGACAGCAATACGCTCGTTTAAATCTGGGGCCATAAGTTTTTCACCCGTAGCAAAAAAGTGCTTGATTTCATTAAAAATCCATGGATATCCAATAGATGCTCTTCCGATCATGATGCCATCGACGTTGTATTTGGTACGGTATTCGGCTGCTTTTTCTGGGCTATCGATATCTCCATTCCCGAAAACAGGGATGTGGAGCCTGGGATTATCCTTGACTAGGTTGAGCCAAGACCAGTCGGCCTCTCCCTTATACATTTGTTGACGGGTACGGGCGTGGATGGATATCGCTTGTATACCCACATCCTGAAGTCGCTCAGCTACCTCTACAATCCGAATGGTGTCTTGACTCCAGCCAAGCCTGGTTTTGACAGTAACGGGCAGATTTACACGTTTGACAATTTCTGCTGTCATGGCGACCATCTTGTCGATATCCAGTAAGATTCCAGCACCAGCACCCTTGCAGGCCACTTTGTGTACGGGGCAGCCATAATTGATATCCAAGATGTCGGGCCCGGCAGCCTCTGCGATGGCAGCAGCTTCCCGCATAGATTCAATTTCAGCGCCAAAAATTTGAATACCAACAGGGCGCTCGTAATCGTAAACATCCAATTTTTGAACGCTTTTGGCGGCATCGCGAATGAGTCCTTCGGAGCTGATAAACTCAGTATACATTAAATCAGCACCGTTTTGCTTGCAGACCGCCCGAAAGGGAGGATCACTAACATCCTCCATCGGTGCAAGCAAAAGTGGGAAATCTCCCAACGCTATATTTCCAATTTTTACCACGTGACATTCTAAATTTCGTGTAAATTTAGCCCAATTATGGAGATTTACGAAACTCGGGCTGAAATAGCCTCTCGGAAAAACTGGTTTTTGTCCTTGGTAGTCATTACGTTAGTGACTTTTGGAACCTTGGTAGTGCTCCAAGGGATTGCAATGGCACTTATTCCTACTTTTTTTCAGGTATCCCTGGAAGAGTTAATCGCTTTGGTCAATGGCAAATACGATATTCCCAACGGCCGAATGGCCTTGTTATTTACTCAAGGAATTGGCTCTGGTCTAGGGTTTTGGGTTGCTTCTTGGGTCTGTATTCGTTTTTTAGAAAAAGCAGAGCTCCACTGGGCAAGTCAGCGAAGTAGGGTGAATTTGAAAAATCTGACCTTGGTAACGGTAATTACCCTAGGAGGGATGCTTTTCAATGGCCTCTTGGTGTATTGGAATTCCCATTTAGTTCTTCCTGCCTCCTTGGCTGAAGTAGAAATATGGATGCGAGAGATGGAAACCCAACTCATGGAATTGACGCAATACCTAACCGATTTTCAATCTATTCCTGAACTCCTTATGGGAATTTTAGTGATTGGTGTTTTTGCCGGTGTGGGAGAAGAACTATTTTTTAGAGGACTCCTTCAGCCCAAGCTTCAGGGATATTTACGCTCTTCCCATTGGGGAATATGGCTCAGTGCTTTTATTTTTTCAGCAATCCATGTGCAGTTTTTCGGATTTTTGCCCCGCTTATTTTTAGGGGCTTTGTTTGGGTATCTGTACCATTACACAGGAAGCTTGTTTTACCCTATCCTGGGTCATATTTTAAATAATACGCTCACTGTTTTGCTCGTATATGCATCTAATCAAGGCGTCTTGGATCTGGATGTACAAGCTACGGATACGGTATCCTACCCAGGCGCTATTGTTGGACTTTTGGTTCTTATCCTTGGATTCCTTTATTTTAAAAAAGTCAATCAGACCACAGATGAAGAATTGGACCAAAGTATTTGAGGATCAAAACCAAATACGTGTAGAAATTGTAAGGGGGGTCTTGGAAGACAAGGGGATTGCCGCAGTTATCCTAAATAAAAAAGAGACGGTCTATCAATTGAATGGAACCTTTGAGGTGCTCGTTCCTAGGGATGAATCGATCAATGCACTTCAATTGATTCAGCATGAAATCACGTTTTAATATCAACAAATACAGTAATTTAGGTCAACGGGCCATTACCTCTGTGTTGGGGGCAGGGGTGATTTTGACTGCATTAGTTTTTTCAGACTGGACTTATTTTTTGATCTTTGCGCTCATCTTAGGGGCTTCGCAAATGGAGTTTTATAAACTTTCAGGTTTGGACGGCATGCTTCCTTTGAAGAGTTTTGGTACCATTCTAGGGTTATTGATTTTTGCACTCACGTTTATGGTGGAAAAAGAGCGATTGCCTCATGAATACCTCTACCTGATTTTTCCCTTGGTTTCCCTGACCTTCTTTATCAAGCTATACAAGAAAACGGATAAAAAACCCTTCACTGGCGTGGCTTATACGTATCTCGGCATTTTTTATGTAGCCGTACCCTTTTCTCTTTTGAATTTGGCGGTATTTTCTGTAGATGCAGTGTACCATTACGAAATTTTGGTTGGCTGTATCCTTATTTTATGGGCAAGTGATACGGGGGCATATTTTGCGGGAACTCGCTTTGGAAAGACCAAACTTTTTGAACGGGTGTCTCCCAAAAAATCCTGGGAAGGGTTTATTGGTGGGGCATTTTCCGCACTAATTGTAGCGTTTGTGATTTCCAACTATTTTTTGGTATTGGACGATTGGAAATGGCTGGTAATTGCCGGTATCATCATCATTGCCGGCACCTATGGGGATTTGATTGAATCTCTTTTTAAGCGCTCCATAGAAATTAAAGATTCAGGTTCTGTGCTTCCAGGACATGGAGGATTTATGGATCGATTTGATGGTTTGCTCCTTTCTGCGCCTTTTATCACTGCTTTCTTGAAAATCTGTTAATTCCAAGCTTCCCAATTAAAAATCTGCTTAAATTGGCCCTGTAATTTATTACTTAAAAACCCAATATGGCTTACATAGAACCGGCACCGATAAAGGATAAAGAAAATCCTTTGGAGTCCATGATGGAGAGATTTAACATCGCAGCCGAAAAACTAGGACTTTCCGATGAAGTGTACAATGTCCTAAAGAATCCTGCCAAACAAGTGATTGTTTCCTTACCCATCACCATGGATAATGGAAAGATCCAAGTTTTTGAGGGTATTCGAGTAATTCATTCCAATATTTTAGGTCCTGCCAAAGGTGGAATTCGATTTGCACCAGACGTGCATTTAGATGAGGTCCGCGCACTTGCTGCTTGGATGACCTGGAAATGCGCAGTAGTAGATATTCCGTATGGAGGCGGTAAGGGAGGGGTGCGCTGCAATCCCCGAGAAATGTCAAAAGGTGAAATAGAACGCTTGGTACGTGCCTATACCATGGCCATGATTGATGTGTTTGGTCCAGACAAGGATATCCCCGCGCCTGATATGGGTACAGGGCCCCGAGAAATGGCTTGGTTGATGGATGAATACTCCAAAGCACATGGGATGACCATTCCTGCAGTAGTAACCGGCAAACCTTTGGTATTAGGAGGCTCTTTGGGACGAACCGAAGCGACAGGTCGTGGAGTGATGGTCTCCGCACTTGCAGCCATGCAAAAATTAAAAATCAACCCTTTCCAAGCCACTTGTGCAGTCCAAGGTTTTGGAAATGTGGGTAGTTGGGCAGCACGATTGTTGGAGGAGAGGGGGCTAAAAATTGTAGCGATATCCGATCATACGGGTGCATTTTACAACGAAAAAGGAATCAACATTGTGGAAGCGATTGCCTACAGAGATAGCAATAGCGGTACCTTAGAAGGGTTTGTCGGAGGTGAAAAAATGGAAAATGCGGGAGATTTATTGACGCTTCCCGTGGATGTTTTGGTGCCTGCAGCAGTAGAGGATGTGATTACTACTTCCAATGCAGACCAAATCCAAGCCAAATTGATAGTAGAAGGAGCGAATGGTCCCACTTCTGCCAAAGCAGATGCCATCTTAAATGAAAAAGGGATCATGGCGGTTCCTGATATTTTGGCGAATGCTGGTGGTGTGACAGTATCCTATTTTGAATGGGTTCAAAATCGATTGGGCTACAAGTGGACTGCCGATCGGGTCAATAGGCGATCGGATCGCATTATGAAAGATGCTTTTGATACGGTATACCAAGCTTCTTTAAAGTACAAGGTTCCAATGCGAATTGCAGCCTACATTGTAGCCATCGACAAAGTCGCACAAACATACACTTTCCGAGGAGGCTTCTAAGCGGAATAATTTCCTAAAAAACAATACCTTTGGGCATGGAATGAATTTTCCATGTCCTTTTTCACAAAAAGGGATTTGTGGTAAGTCCAAGTATTTGGAAACCAACTTGAATTTAATCACTGGGATATGATGACCATACATAAAGAAGGAAGAACCCTCTTATTTTGGATGCTGCTGGCACTTTCTATAGCCAATTACCTGATTTATTATTTTTTTCCTGCCGAAAAACTGCTGAGTAATCTCTCATTAGGCAGTAGTATTCTTCTTTATTTGGCCCTACTTCAATTTTTTAGAAATCCCGTTTTCCAAATTCCTCAGGAGGATGGATTGGTTTTTGCTCCTGCCGATGGAAAAGTAGTGGTTATAGAAGAAGCAGTAGAAGGGGAGTACTTAAAAGAAAAGCGGATACAGGTATCCATTTTTATGTCCCCGATCAATGTGCACGTAAATCGATCCCCAATTCAAGGCACCGTCGATTATTTTAAGTACCACCCCGGTAAGTACTTAGTAGCCTGGCATCCCAAGTCTAGTACAGAAAACGAGCGTACGTCTATGGTGCTTCGTGATACCAAGGGCAATACGATGATGATTCGTCAAATAGCTGGGGCTTTGGCCCGGAGGATCAAGTGGTATGTGGACAAAGGGTCTGTGCTACAGCAAGGGGAAGAATTTGGCTTCATCAAATTCGGTTCCCGAGTAGACTTGTACCTCCCGCTCGATGCTGAGATCCTTTGTGTGATCGGACAGGTGACAAAAGGAGCACGCACGCCAATAGCACGGTTGAAAGGTTGAAAATGGTCAACGGTTCACAGCAAGTTGGGAAACAATCGAATTTAACACCCGAATTGATACTGCTTTTTTAAACGGTACGCAGAATTAATAGTGGACGCTGGTCTGTTAGGAGTTGACTAAACTAAATAGCCTTCCAAGCACGAGTCATCTCCTTTTTGCCTGGAGGGCCAGGGAGAGTTTCTACTTCGAGTCCGAAGTCTTTGAGGTCCCTTTTCAATTGCCCCATCGCACAATACGTAGTAAATACAGCTCCAGGTCGCATGGCATCCACCACCGGTGTCAATGCTTCTTTTTTCCAAAGTTCGGGCTGTTTACTGGGAGCAAAGGCATCAAAAAATACCACATCTACAGGGTAAAGTACGGCGTCCGTTAGCGATGTCTGGTCCTTCTTAAAGTTA
>JAURGC010000189.1 GCA_030833985.1 Algoriphagus sp.
CCCAAATTCAATCCAGAAGCACTTACTCAAATTATACGTGAACGCAGGTCCATGTTTCCTGCGCAGTTCAAAGAAAATGACCCAGTAGCCGATTCCATCATCGAGGAGATCCTTGAAAATGCGAACTGGGCACCTACGCACAAACTCACCCAACCTTGGCGCTTTATTGTATATGCAGGAGCAGGACTTAAGACCTTTGGAGATTACCAAGCGGAGATGTACAAGATGCGCGCTGAAAAAAACGGAACTCCATTCCTGGAGGGTACTTATCAAAAATTTAAAGAAAATCCCACCAAAGCATCACATATTATCGCCCTGTTGATGAAGCGCACAGCAGGTTCCGGTCTTCCAGTGATGGAAGAGATCTCCGCCGTAGCCATGGCAGTTCAAAACATGTATTTGACTGCTTGTGCGCATGGACTGGCTTGCTACTGGGGTACTGGAGGACCAACTTTTTGGTCAGAAGCAAGGGAAGATTTTGGCCTCGAAGGAGAGGATATGCTGATGGGCTTTTTCTATGTAGCCAAGCCCGCTACCGATACTTGGCCAGCCGGTAAGCGTGAGCCGATTGCAGAAAAAGTGAGTTGGGTGAGGGAGTAAATTAAGAAGATGAAAGGCACTTAAAAAGTGCCTTTTTTTTACCAATCCGCCGGTCTTCTTGCCTGGTAGGCGGCCATTTGATCCAAGAGATCGGCTGGGTCATCGGAAATAATCAGCATCTCTTCTTGCTCAGGATAGAGAAATCCCTCCTCCATCGCATGGTTGAGGAAGTCAATCAACTTATCATAGTAGCCATGCACGTTGTACAAGGCCACGGGCTTTTGAATGTAATGCAGCTGGTTGAGTGTCATCACCTCAAACAACTCTTCAAAGGTTCCAATCCCCCCAGGCATGGCGATAAAACCATCCCCCTTCTCCGCCATCAGCCACTTGCGATCCCGCATGGTCTCCACGATTACAAGTTCCGTGCAGCCTTTGTGAGCCACCTCCCGATCCACCAGCTTCTGTGGAATGATGCCAATCACTTCCTTGCCAGCACCCAGCAGCTCGTCAGCAATGACTCCCATTAAGCCCACATGCCCTGCGCCATACACCAGGCTGTGGTCACGCACAATCATTTCTTGAGCCAAAGCACGGACCCCTGTTTCATAAACAGCATGGTTGCCTTTCTTAGAACCACAATATACGGTAAGTCTTTTCATCCCCGAAAATCAAAAATTTCACCCAAAGCCCAAAACCAAATTTGTGAGAAGGTTTGCATGGGCAAATTGCAGCCCCCATTTTTGTAAGCCATCCAAGATGCCCATGAAAATCTGTTTTGCTACCAACAACACCAAAAAAGTAGAAGAAGTCGCCGCTGCACTAGAAGGGCTCATCGAAATCGTTTCTCTTCGGGACATTGGGTGCCAGGAGGAATTGCCCGAAACAGGGGACACTTTAGACGCCAATGCTTTTGAAAAAGCACGTTACGTATTCGAGCACTTTGGGGTCAATTGTTTTGCGGATGACACGGGTCTAGAAGTAGTGGCCCTGAAAGGAGCGCCAGGTGTCTATTCGGGAAGATTTGCAGGGGAGCCTCGTAGTGATGCGCGCAACTTGAGCCTACTTTTGGAAAAAATGCAGGGGCAAACCAACCGATCGGCCCGATTCCGAACCGTCATCGCCCTAATCTTGGATGGAAAAGAATACCAATTTGAAGGAATCGCCGAAGGGGAAATCACTTCTTCACCCAGCGGCGAAGGAGGCTTTGGCTACGACCCCATCTTCCAACCTCAAGGGCATGTAAGGACCTTTGCCATGCTTTCGTTGGAAGAAAAAAATGAAATTTCTCATCGTGGAAAAGCCGTAAAGGCCCTCTTAAATTTTCTACGAGCTGGAAAATTCTGAGATGCGCATAAAAATATGTTAATTTGCCCACCATGACCAAGCCCTTCATCGTCGGAATCACCGGGGGATCTGCCTCTGGAAAAACCTTGTTTTTGGAACATCTCCTGCGCAGCTTCTCTCCAGAGGAACTGTGTTTGATCTCCCAGGACAACTATTACAAGCCCAAGCACCTGCAGCCTGTGGACGAGCAAGGGATTGCTAACTTTGACACCCCACACAGCATTGATTTTGAGCAATATGCGCAAGACATCCGTATCATCCAGGGCGGAGGCACAGTGATTCGCGAGGAGTACACCTTCAACAACGCATCCAAAAAACCAAAAATGCTCACTTTTTCTCCAGCCCCAGTTGTAGTCGTGGAAGGGATTTTTGTGCTATATTACCCTGAATTGGCAGCCTTATTGGACCTCAAGATTTTTATCGACGCTAAGGACCACATCAAACTTAAGCGACGCATAATTCGAGATAAGGTGGAGCGCGGCTATGATCTAGACGATGTCCTGTACCGCTACGAAAATCATGTGATGCCCACTTACGAAAAGTATATCAAACCCTTCAAAAATGAGGCGGATCTCATCATCCCAAACAACCTCAACTTTGATCGGGCCATGGATGTACTCCGCACCTACTTGCGTGCAAAATCGGCTCGTTAGGAAAACTAAACTCTTGTTACTGATTTTCATTTCATCCCTCAAAGAAAAGGGGGTGAGAACCCGTTGAATAAGCGTTGGCCTATGGGCAATCATCCAAAGATTTGCAATAATTCAAAAAATCTTATAGCCCCTGTGAAGATTGCGGATAATCATATAATTTCTATATTTGTCCCCCAATGAAAAATAGGAATACAAACCAAAGTACCAGTAAGCAGCGATTCTCGTGGGCTTTGGTTGTGCTATTTTGCCTATTTGTATCTAGTATCGAATTTTTTCCAAACGCACCTGAAAAGTCTCGGCCAGAACAATCTACTGAACAACCAGCTCAAAGTTTTTTAGATGTAGCCGTTGATGCAGTCATTCCATTTGTGGTGCAGGTAGCCAACACGGTTTTTTACCTGATTTCACAAATTTCCCAAGTTGATTTTTCCCTTCCGCTCCCTCAAGTAGGTACGGTTTCTTTTGTCAATTCCCTGACTGAAATCCTTTTTGAACGGATTATTTCCCCCCAAGGCCCCTAAAAAGCCCACTCTTTCTCCTAATTCAACACCTCGTTCTTTCTAGTAGCGAGTCAAAAAACTAATTAATTCAATTCCTTAAATTTTATCAAAATGCAAAACAAAGGTGCAATCGTGTTTTTGACGGTCATCGTTACAGCGCTATGCTTGTATTACCTGTCATTCACGTTCATTTCCAATGGCGTACAAGAAAAGGCAACGGCCTACGCTACAGATACCTCCGGCAACATTGACTTTGCCAAGAAAAGAGCTTACCTAGATTCAGTTTGGAGACAACCTGTTTACAATTTTCTAGGCGCCAATTATACCTACCAAGAAATTAAAGAAACCGAGCTTGGACTTGGGCTTGACCTTCAAGGTGGAATGCACGTGACCCTAGAGGTATCTCCTGTTGAAATTGTCAA
>JAURGC010000089.1 GCA_030833985.1 Algoriphagus sp.
GCCATAAATTGCATTTCTACGGTCACAATTCCCTCTCCTTGGCAGGCTTCACAGCGCCCTCCATCCACATTGAAGGAGAAGAAGGCAGGCTTATAGCCTCGTTGTTTTGAAAGTGCTTGTTCTGAAAAGAGGGTTCGGATGACGTCGTAGGCCTTTACGTAAGTGACAGGGTTGGAACGCGTAGATTTTCCGATGGGATTTTGGTCGACAAATTCGACTTGGGTGACCTTTTTGAAATCTCCTTCCAACTTATCAAACTTACCCGTTTCCTCTAGCACCGTTCCCAAAACCTTTCCTAAGGCTGGGTAAAGAATTTTTTTAACCAAGGTAGATTTGCCAGATCCGGATACGCCTGTTATGACGGTGAGGGTATTTAAAGGGAATTGTACTGATAGGTTTTTCAAGTTATTTTCGCGCGCGCCCTTAATCCAGATGGAGTCTTTCCAGGCACGGTTGCCAGTCTTGGTAAATATTTTTTCTTCACCACGCAGGTATTTCGCAGTATACGTGGTGCCATACGTAATTAGGTCTTCAATACTTCCTTGAAACAGTAATTCTCCGCCTTTTATGCCGGCTTCGGGTCCAATGTCTATGATTTGGTCGGCGGCCTTCATGACTTTTTCTTCGTGCTCGACGACAATGACTGTGTTGCCCAAATTTTTTAATGCTTTAAGTACTTCAATCAACCGATCGGTATCGCGAGGATGAAGTCCAATACTGGGCTCGTCCAAAATATACATCGATCCCACCAAAGCAGATCCTAAGGACGTAGCTAGGCGGATTCGCTGGTATTCTCCTCCTGAAAGGCTGGAGCTAAGTCGGTTGAGGGTCAGGTACCCAAGGCCTACTTGGTGCATAAATTCCAAGCGGCTGGTGATTTCCTTCAGTAAGCGGTTGGCTAATTTCGCCTCGTGGGTAGAGAGGTGTATTGTTTGGAAGAAGTGAAGGGCATCTTCTATGGGCATCAATACCAAGTCGGTGATGGATTTGCCCCCAAACTTCACGTAAGAGGCGTCTTTTCGCAATCGTGTCCCACGGCATTCTGGGCAGGCAGTACGTCCCCGAAATCGAGAAAGCATGACACGGTATTGGATTTTGTAAGTCTTAGTCTCCAAGTCTTCAAAGAAATCTTGGAGTCCCCGGAAATACGCATTCCCTGTCCAAAGCAGGGATTTTTCTTTCTCGCTAAGGTCTTGGTAGGCCCGGTGGATGGGGAAATCGAAATCAATTCCTTTTTTCAAGAGCGGTTCCAACCAGCCTTTTCCACTTTCTCCTCTCCAGGGAGCAATCGCCCCTTCGTAAATAGACAGTTCCTTGTCGGGAATGACTAGGTCCTGATCGATCCCTAAGACGGTTCCAAAGCCCTCGCAGCGCTTGCAGGCACCATAAGGATTGTTGAAAGAAAAGAAATTGACAGAGGGAAGTTCAAAGGACATTCCATCCAATTCAAATCGATCCGAAAATGTACGTGTTTCTTGCCCAGGAAGGATGATTTTACAGTTTCCATGCCCTTCAAAAAGTGCAGTTTGGATGGAGTCGGCTAACCTAAATTGGTTATCTTCTACTTCTTTCTGCACCGTCAAGCGGTCGATTAGTATTTCATAGCTTCCTTTTTCTATTTTTGGCTGTGCCAAAATCTCTTCAAGTAACAGCACCTCTCCGTTTCTCAAAACCCGTGTGTATCCTTTTTGCAGCAAGAGCTCGAGTTCCTTATCAAGTTTGCGTTCTCTAGAAGGTTGTAGCGGACAAGAAATCATCACTTTGGATCCTTCCTGGAAGGATTGGGTAAAATCAACGATATCACTCACGGTATGGTGCTTGACCTCTTTTCCAGAAACAGGAGAAAGGGTTTTGCCAACACGAGCAAAGAGGAGTTTCAGGTAATCGTAGATTTCGGTGGTGGTACCTACTGTGGAGCGGGGGTTTTTGGTGCTTACTTTTTGCTGGATGGCAATGGCCGGAGCTACCCCTTTGATGTACTCCACCTCGGGCTTTTCCATTCTCCCCAAAAACTGCCGTGCATAGGAGCTCAAGCTCTCCACATACATCCGTTGCCCCTCAGCAAAAAGGGTGTCAAAGGCCAAGGAAGACTTGCCCGATCCCGACAAACCCGTAATGACGACAAAGGCATTTCTAGGAATGGCCACGCTGAGGTGCTTCAGGTTGTTGACCTGTGCATTCTTGATCAAAATAAAGTTCTTCGGATCGAGTGAATCTATGTCTTGGGTGACCGGGGTACTGGGCAATGTCATAGGGTGCAATTTAGCAATCAAACCTGGCAACTGCAGGAAAAGTTACTTCTTTGGCACAAATTTGAGGGGAAGCAACCGAAATTAACAGCGGGCTAAGGTTTTCGCTCTCAAAAATATCCTTTTCTTCGCATCATGGATTTTGAACTACTCCAAAACGGATTGGCAGAAGGACTGCAGCAACTCAGTTGGCTGGAGGGGGTAGCGGTGTTGATGGGAATTGTATCCGTGTATTTTTCTTCGAAGCAGCACATTTGGGTATACCCTACGGGGATTGTCTCGGTACTCATTTACGTGTGGATTTGTTTTGACTTTGGGCTCTATGCAGATATGGGAATCAATGGGTATTACTTTGGGATGTCTGTTTATGGCTGGTACCTCTGGACACATCCCCAAAAAAACCAGGATAGTCTGCCTGTCAGCTGGCTTCATAAAAAGGGATGGTTTTATGCGATTCTCATTTTTTTAATTGCATTCCCAACTTTGGTGGGTGTATTGTCGGAGTTTACAGATAGTACCGTCCCCTATTGGGACTCCTTCACCACTGCTTCTGCCTTTGTGGCCATGTGGTTGATGGCGAAAAAAAAGGTGGAAAGCTGGATTTTTTGGATCTTAACCGACCTAGTTTCCATTCCACTCTATTTTCATAAAGGGCTTTTGCTGACCTCATTTCAATATTTGTTTTTTACCGCCTTGGCGATAGCAGGGCTTTTATCCTGGATTAAAGCAACCCGAACGCATGCAAAAGCCTAAACGCATAGCAATCTTAGGCCCAGAGTCTACCGGGAAAAGCACATTGGCAGCTGCCTTGGCCGATTATTTTCACGAGCCGTGGGTGCCCGAAGTGGCTAGGGAGTATTTGGAAAAACTCCCTCGTTCCTATGCCTTCGAGGATCTCCTTCAAATCGGTGTACAACAAATGCAGTTGGAAGACAAACTTGCTGGCGAGGCAAAAAGCTACCTCTTCTGTGACACCGACTTGCGAGTGATTCAGGTCTGGTCTCTCCATCGATTTGGAAAGATTGATCCTTGGGTGTTGGAAGAATTGGAACGAAGAACCTACGATTTGATCCTCTTATGTGCACCTGATTTGCCATGGCGGGCCGATCCTTTGCGTGAGTATCCCGAATTGGAGATACGGGAGCAGTTTTTTGAACAGTATCTGCAGTTAACCAAGCGTAGTGGTTTCCCGTATCAGATTATTGCTGGTGATGCCCCAGAGCGATTAAGGGCGGCTATAGAGGCGATTAACCTCATAGAAAGCGATGATTATTTAAGTGGCACTAGAGGCTTGTAATGGGCGTTTGAGGCGGGAGATAAAAATTTAAAATTGACTAATAAATAAATGCAAACCAGGTACTTTCTTCTCTTTGTTTACACCCTGCTTTTCTGGGGACAACTAGGGTTTGCTCAACAGAAAAAAATCGTTTTCATCATTCTAGATGGTATTCCGGCTCAAGATCTAGAACGAGTGTCCACTCCCAACTTAGATCAAATAGCAAGTTACGGGGGTTATGCGCATGCCTACACGGGTGGCTTGGCGGGAGGATATTCCGAATCTCCAACCATTTCTGCTGTCGGCTACAACACACTTCTGACAGGCACTTGGGCACACAAGCATCAGGTTTGGGGCAATGGAATCGAATCCCCCAATTACCAGTACTGGACTATTTTTCGTTTCCTACGAGAAGCCCGTCCAGAGGCCAAGTTGGCTATCTTCTCCACCTGGCAAGACAACCGGACGAAGCTTCTGGGAGAAAATCTTCCCCAGACGGACTACTTAAAATTGGATCGGTCGGTGGATGGCCTGGAACTGGATACGCTACGCTACCCCCACGATGCCCAGTCGGACTATATTCACCGAATTGACCAACGGGTGGCTGAGGAGGCAGCGGATTACCTCAGGAATGAAGGTCCGGACCTTACCTGGGTGTATCTCCAATACACGGATGACATGGGGCATCAGCATGGAAGAAGTTCCCAACTCGATGCTGCTATCCAAAAAGCCGATGCACAAGTGGGATTGATTTGGAAGGTCGTTCAGGAGCGGCAGCAAAAAGGAGAGGACTGGCAATTGTGGATAACTACCGATCATGGGCGAAAGGAGACTGATGGAAAAGGTCACGGAGGCCAAAGCGAGGCCGAACGAGAAATTTGGATCAGCACCAACGCTCAAGATCTCAATGCTCGCTTTCATTCGGGTCAAGCGGCTTTGGTGGATCTGCTTCCTTCGATGATCCGCTTTTTTAAGCTCGTGGTGGCGGAGCATCAGATACGCGAATTAGATGGAGTTCCACTCACAGGGCCCCTTTCACTGAGTGATTTAATGCTAGAAGAAAGAGGAAGAGACCAGCTGCTTACTTGGACTTCAGGTTCACAAGCCGAAACTCTTTCTGTGTATTGGAGCCCAGCAGATCAGTTTGGGGAAGGTAGCTCGGATGAGTATTTGTTTTTAGGGCAGGTACCTTCCGATGCAAATCAGTATGTGCTACCAAGGGAGTTGGGAAATAAGCCTTTTTTCAAAGTGCTGGTGGTGGGAAAATACAATTCAGTAAATACGTGGAGGGTGTCGGGGGATTTAAAAGTTGAAAATTGAAATAAATTGCAAAGAAAGAATACAAGAAAAAGAGGCTGTCCTTAATCAGGACAGCCTCTTTTTTTACTGTGTTTGTTTGTGCTCTTATTACAAGTAACTCACAAAAAACAAGCTTTGAGCTAGGAATCTTGTACCGATTGTATACCGAGGTTTTTCGTCTAACTAACGATTAATTCACTCCTCCTTTTCGGTTAGGGGATCGCTGCGACGGCCAGGTTGTTGCTTCTCCAGTTCTAGGGTTGATCGGAATTCGCTGCTCACGAGATACCAGTCCCTCTTCTTCGCAGGCCATGTACACCAAGATAGCAGTGAGGATTACATTCTGGCGCACGTCGTCAAAGACAATCTTGTCGTAGGTGTCCAAATTGGTATGCCAGGTATAATTGAAATAATTCCAAGGCAAGGCACTCAAGTTGAAGGCAGGGACACCTGCTGCTACAAAAGAAACGTGGTCAGTACCTCCGGAGCCTGGGTTGCCTGGAAACTCGGTTTTCAAGTCCTGGGTAATGTTTCGTGGCACCTTGTTTAGCCAGCGCCCCAAATACTCGTAGCTTTCTACATAGCCTTGTCCAGAGATATTGGCAATACGCCCGGTACCATTATCTTGATTGAATAGGGCTTGGATCTTGCCCATCATTTCGGGATGATCTTCCACAAATGCCCGCGAACCATTTAGTCCTTGCTCTTCAGAACCCCAATGTCCCACCAAGATAGTCCGCTTTGGATTGGGATACACTTGCTTTAATACACGCATTACTTCCATCATCAGGATAGTGCCTGTGCCGTTGTCTGTAGCACCTGTGCCCCCATCCCAAGAGTCAAAGTGAGCAGAAAGCATTACGTATTCCTCTGGTTTTGTGCTCCCCTTTATTTCTGCTAGGGTATTGTAGGTAGGCTGCAGGCCTGTTTCTTTGGACTGTGCATTGAGGTGCAGCTGCGGTGTTTTTCCACTTTCTACCAGACGATAGAGTAGGCCATAGTCTTCTAGGGAAATGTCTACTGTAGGCACTTTTTTGGTAGAGGCAGAGAAAATCTTGTTGGCTCCAAATCCATTAGACCAGTAGGAGGTAAGGATACCTGCTGCACCGGCATTTTCTAGCGCAAGGGGGAGTTGAACGCGGCTTTTCCCAGTTGCTTGCAGGCGCTTGGACCAGGATGCATTGAGGAGAGTTCGATCTTCTTTCATTTTTTCAATGGATTCCGGTTTTCCATGTTCTTCCCAATTATAGTCCGGTCGTCCAGTAGGCTGAGGCACGGAAATCATTACGTACTTGCCTTTTACAGAGGGGAGCCACTTTTGGAATGCAAGGGAATCTGCAAATTCCGGAAGAATCACCACTTCTCCTTTTACACCTCCTTGAGGAGAAGATGGACTCCAGGCCAATTGAGTACCGGCCAAGGATTTGGTCCAAGGAGCAATCATATCGATGTGGGTGATGCCTCTTTCCCAGCCTCTCCATTCGCCCCACTTTTCGTTGCGGGCAGGGATGCCCCAACTCTGGTAGGTGGCGACGGCTAAGTCATGGGCTTTTTGCATGTGTGGGGAGCCGACCAAGCGGGGGCCTACTCCATCCATGATTTCATGAGCAAGAACTTCTAGTTTAGAATTTTCGGTTGCTTCTTTGATAATGGCATCGATGACTTGGTTTTGTGCCTGTACTTGTATAGCAACAAAAAACACAAGACCTAGATACCAGCTGTTGCGGATTTTCATAACGAGTGGATTTAATTCTTAAAACTAGGAATTAACTTCAATTTCTCTGAAACCACTGGTGGATAATTCGGTCAACAGTTGACAGTCCACATTTACTGCTGATCCTAGGCTTCCTAATAGTTATTGTGAACAGCCTACATTAGTAGAATTCCAACTTGCTGTCGTCTGTTGACCTTCGACTGTCGACAACTTTTTTCCTCCATTTGTCTAAAACAGGATGGATTTTTCTTTCGGTTCGAGTTTCTTTACGTAGAAATTTGGTAAATCTCTCTCCCTATGGCAAAAGCTCAGATTCAAGAAACTTTAAAAAATGCCTTAGAAGCATCTGTAGACCCTGTTTCTCTCAGCTGGATGGTGGAACAAGCTGAAAAAATAAAAGCCTCCACTTCTCCGAATCCCTTCTTTCTTGCCTTTTCCCGTGCCTCACGGTATTTTAATAAAGAGGCAATTTCTTGGACGGAGGGAGTAACCATGGCTCTTCCTGAGGGAGTAGATCCATCTGCCTGGGACTGTCTTCAAGTGGCTCGGATGTTCCTAGTTCTTCAGTTGCCCTTTCAGAATGAAGTCTGGGAGGACATCCTGCAGCGACTCTTTGAAACGGGAGACATGTATGAGCAGCAGGCTCTCTATGCGGCCTTGCCACTATTGCCGAATTCAGAGAGGCTCTTGCCTCGCGCCATTGAAGGCTGTCGTACGAATATTTCACTAATTTTTGATGCCATCGCGTTGCACAATCCCTTTCCAGCACGCTTTTTTCCGGAGGCCAACTGGAATCAGCTGGTTCTGAAGGCCATCTTTATGCAACGTCCGCTCTACCTCATCCAAGATTTGGATCGGCGGCGCAATACGGCACTTGCTGCCATGGCTACTGACTTTGCACATGAGCGCTGGGCAGCCGGCAGAGCTGTAATGCCAGAGGTATGGCGCTTGATCGTGCCATTTATGAACTCTCAGTACCTGGAAGATCTGAAAAATGTACTAGCCTCTACAGATGCCACGGAGCAAAAAGCTGGCGCCTTGGCTGCGTACCAGAGTGACTATGCTCCTGCCAAAGGACTCTTAACTGCTTTCCCCTCGCTTCAAGAAGCCTGTGCTTCTGATGACTATAGCTGGGAAGACTTAGGAATAGAATTTCAAAAAAATAGAATTTAATCACTTAGCAACCGCTAAATTCACCCAAATACATCCGCAAATTCCCATGGAAATGTACATAGACCCCCACATTCACCTTGTATCCAGGACTACTGATGATTACGAAGCGATGCGTAAAGCGGGCATCGTGGCCACAATCGAACCCGCATTCTGGCTAGGGCAGCCGCGTACCGAAGTGGGATCCTTCAAAGACTATTTTTCCACATTAGTAGGTTGGGAGCGATTCCGTGCAAGCCAGTTTGGCATCGTCCATTACTGCACCATGGGGCTCAACTCCAAAGAGGCCAATAATGTGGCATTAGCTGAACAAGTGATGGAACTTCTACCGCTCTATGCGGGGAAGGAAGGGGTCGTCGCCATTGGGGAAATTGGCTATGACGACCAGACCGAAGCAGAGGATCGTTTTTACCGCCTCCAGCTCGAGTTAGCCAAGGAAGTGGAGCTGCCTGTGTTGATCCATACCCCTCATCGCGACAAGAAGAAGGGCACGACCCGTTCTATGGATGTAGCTGTAGAGCACGGCATGGACCCGTATTGGGTGGTAGTTGATCACAACAACGAGGAAACAGTCAAAGAGGTACTGGACCGTGGCTTTTGGGCAGCATTTACCATTTATCCACATACAAAAATGGGCTCTGAGCGAATGGTGGAAATCGTCAAGCAGTATGGCCCCGAGCGCATCATTGTAAACTCGGCAGCAGATTGGGGGATTTCGGATCCGATTGCCGTGCCGAAGACTGCCGCTCTGATGCGTAAAATGGGGGTGCCGGAGGAGCATGTCCGCTTGACTACCTACCAAAATGCACTTACTGTATTTGGTTTGAGTGGGCAAATGCATGAGGACGATTGGCTCAAGGCTGCACCGATTGATCAAACCAAAAAACTGGGAGGTAATTCAGTTCTACGTGGCGGTCAGGTTCCCCGCGTAGAGGGTCCGGATGACCGTGTAGAAAACTAATCCATGGCTAGTAAATTTTTTTCTTATCTCCAACTCACTCGTCCTGCTAATGTGGTGACGGCGGTAGCGGATATCTGGGCTGGCTTTGCCATTGCCGGAGCTTGGGATGGGATGGCTACTAATTGGATTTATGGAGATCAAACGTACTGGTGGAACCTACTTTGGCTTTCGCTTAGCACCATCGGTTTGTATGGAGGAGGGGTAGCTTTTAACGACATCGCAGATGCAGCGCTTGATGCGGTCGAGCGTCCCGAGCGTCCGATCCCCAGTGGACGAGTTTCCAAAAAAAGAGCGATTGCAATGGCGTCGCTTCTACTTCTAGCAGGTATTTTCTTTGCATTTCAGGTCAACCCACTTGCAGGAGGTTTAGCTATTTGCGTGGCTGCATGTGCCTTGCTCTACGATTATTGGGGCAAGCATCAGTTCTTTTTCGGACCGATCAACATGGGTTTGTGTCGGACAGGGAATCTTCTCTTGGGTATCGCTGTGGTACCGGCCTTGTTAGAGAGCAACTGGTACTTAGGGCTACTTCCCCTTGTTTATGTGGCAGCCATTACGTTGATCAGCAGAGGGGAAGTTCATGGTAAAAATAGAAGTGCTCTTTTCTTAGGGGGAGCCATGTATGCGGCTATTTTCGTAGCCCTTTTTCTTCTTGCCTACCAAAAAAGCCCAGGATACCTTCAAATTTTGCCCTTTTTAGCCTTTTTGGGGTTCCGCTTATTTCCTCCCCTTTTAAAAGCGATTCGAACTCAGGAACCTCGCTACATCGGCAAGTCTGTCAAAGCAGCAGTTCTTTCTTTGATTTTGGTAAATTCCACCCTGGCTACCGCCTTTTCAGGTTGGCCAATTGGGCTGTTTGTATTGCTACTTCTCCCCATTTCTTTGAGTTTGGCAAAAAAATTTGCTGTAACCTAAGCAAAAAAAATTCAATTTCTTTTACATCTTGCTAACCTAGAAGAATTTCCTCCTCCCATAATGCCTACGATTTTACAACAAACATTCTCGGTACCCTTTCGTTATCCGGTTGCGTTCACGGAGAATTTGTTTGCGGCAAGCCAACCCTTATTTGTCGAAATTTTCCCAGAAGGTCAGCTTGCTCGGGTGTTTTTTTGTTTGGACTCAGGGGTAGTGGCGCATCATCCTGAATTAATTTCTCAAATCAAAACCTATGTAGCCGCCCATTCCTCCCAGTTAGCCATGGTAGGAGAGCCGCTGGTGGTAGCTGGGGGTGAAGCCTGTAAAAATAATCCAGAGGCCTACCAGCAAGTAGTGGAAGCAACCAACAGCTTTGGAATTGACAGGCACTCGTATTTGGTAGCCATAGGTGGAGGAGCTGTGCTCGACATGGTGGGCTTTGCGGCAGCAATATCTCATCGTGGGATTCGATTGATCCGTATTCCAACTACGGTACTGTCTCAAAACGATTCTGCGGTTGGAGTCAAAAATAGTATCAATGCCTTCGGGAAGAAAAATTAC
>JAURGC010000060.1 GCA_030833985.1 Algoriphagus sp.
ACTTCCTCCTCAGGAAAATCCTCTTCCTTCTGATCTTGTTCTTCATCACCTTGGTTTTTTTCCTCCTCTGCAAGATGTTCATCTTCCTCGTAGGTTTCCTCCTCAAGCGCTACTTCTTCTTCCATTGTTTCCTCAAGGACCTCATGTTCGCCCTCAAAAGTTGAGTCATCGCTTTTTTCAAAATGACTTGCATGATCAACTCCCAAATCAGACTCTTCTTCGTCCCCTACTTGAGAAAGATTCATTTCTTCATCGCCCCCCTTAACCTTTGGATCTTCGTCCTGAAATTCTTCCGGCTCCATTTCCGGCTCTTCAGGAATTGTCTGACTTACTGATGCAAGATTATCCGCATTTGCTGCAGAAAAATGATTGGAACGACTCAGTTCTTCAAGTGCACGCTGGTAGGCTTTGGTGTCAATTCTAGAAAAATGGCTATCAGAAAGTTCCAATTGATTCATCGCATCTTGGGACAACCTACGCAAACTCTTCACTAAGGCTTCTCTTTGCTCTACCAATCCTTCGTAGCTTCTAAGTAGCCCTTTTATGGATTCGTTTAGCTCCCGCATCGTTTCCTTTGCTTTTGCTTCCGCTGCAGCGGTAATTATTTGCGCTTGTTCCTTTGAATAGGCTTCCAACTTGCCCGAATAGTTTTGTGCTTCCCTACTTGTGTCTTCCGCAATTTGATTGGCTTCAGCAATGATTTGATCTGCTGCTTCTGTTGCTTCTGTAATGATAGCGGCGCCGGTATCCTCAGCTGTTTTTAAGGTCCGAAACAAGGAGTCTTCCACATCTTTGAGACGTTGTGCTTCTGCTTCCACTTGCTGCAATCTGCTGCGAAGCTCCAAATTCTCTTGATTGACTTGCTCCATAGCCACGCTCATTTCTTCTAAGAAGCTGGCCACTTGCTTTTTTTCAAAGCCTCGAAATGAGGTTTCAAATGTTTTTTGCCGAATGGCAGTAGGAGAAATTTTCATAAATTTTAAGTTTCAATTTGCCAAATAGCGACTGTTCGGTCATCCGACACCGACACAATAACACCAGAATACGTACTCCAAAAGACTTTGTTGATTGATGTGCCATGCCCAGCATTTCTAGCCTTATCAATAACTTTGAGTAAACTTCGATTTGCTACATCCCAAATTTTGAGGGATTTATCCATGGAACAGGTGACCAAATAGTTTCCGTCTTGACGGAAAGATAAAAAATTAATGGCATACAAATGAGCCACTATCTTTTCGTCCAACGAATAGGTGGCAGCGTTCCAAAATTTCAAGCATGCGTCACGTGCTCCTGAGACCAGCACGGTTTCATCCGGACTGTAAGCTAAAGCAAAAACAGAATTACTATGCCCCTCTAACCTAGTAATAGGCGAAATATCAGTTGCTAGATCCATTACTTGAATACTATGATCACTGAATCCCAATGCCAAATGCTTTTTTAATGGGGCAATCGCAAGTACCCGAATGGATTTGGAAGATAGTTTGATGTATCTTTTAATTGCACGTGCTTCTAGGTCAACAATCACTAACAATCCATCGCCTGTGGCCACAAATAGTTCTTCACCGAACACTTTCAAATCAAAAATAGCTGCTGAGCTTAATTTCAAATTCCAACTTTCCTTCTTTTCCGCCAAGTCAATTACGTGGATTCCTTCGTAATTGTGACCTACAATCAAGGTGTTTCTTTTGGAATCTACCTCTAGCGCATACACCGAATGCGGAAGTCGAGCCAATAGGACCCCGTCTTTAGGATGATCCAAATCCCATTCTACCACCATCCCATCACCAGCACCCGTGTAAAAATACCGAGGATTACCCCCTTCGCGCAAAGCATAAATACAGTCATTATGTCCAGTAAGGGTATGTAATTTATTTACTTGGATTTTTGACATATATTCGAGCATCACTCTTGACTGCGCCTTTCAGGCCTATGCAAACAAAAATAGAAAAAATTGATTCTTCCTCAGCCTTGGCAGTAAAGATTATCGACTCCTTATGCGAAAAGGATTTTGATTTTTTGAGCTTTCGAGAAAAACTTACCTTTGCCAACATCTCTCATCTAGAGAAAAAAAAGGAATGGGGAACCGCTAGACTTGCAGTGCAAGAGGCGCTTAACCACTTACAAATTCCTTATCCTGGCTTTTATAAGGACGAACACGGTAAATCCCACCCCATGAATGGACAAGGATTTGTTTCGCTCAGCCACACCCGCGGCTATGCAGCAGCCATATACCACCGCGAACTTCCTGTAGGGATTGACATCGAAGTAATCCGGGAAAAAATCGTGAAAATTGGATCTAAATTCTTAGTAGAAGAAGAGTTGGCCTTCCTTAATCAACAGCCTGCAGAATTAACAAAAGCCTGGTCTGCAAAAGAGTCTATTTTTAAATGTCATGGAAAAAAAGGAATATCCTTACGTGACAATATTCTATTAGAACCTTTTAATTCAGATGCCTCCCTTATAACAGGGAAAATTCATGGAACAAATTTTGAAGATCACCATTACCAAGTGCAGGTAGAACAAACCGAAAGCCTTATCTTAACCTACACCATTTGGTAATTAATTCAACCAATTCACGCATGAAAACAGCTTGTATAGCTCTCTTACTTTTTTTCGGGTCTGCCCTCAGCGGCCTAAGTCAAACAATGAGCTCCCTCACAGCAATCGAGGTAGTATCTGGTACTCAAAAAACAGCACTAGCACTGATCAAAGAAAGGGGATTGGTTTTGGTTTTCCATGATCCCAGCTGTCCTTTTGCTAGCTTGTATGAAAATCGAATCAAAGCATTGCAAACCAAGTTTGAAGGCCAAGGAATTGGTTTTGCATTAGTCAATCCACACCGATCTTCTTCCGAATCTGACTTGAATGAATTGCGTACTTACTGCAAAGAAAAAGGGCTTAATCTCCCCTACCTGATTGACGATCAACAACTTTGGGCATCTTATTTAAAAGCCAATAAAATTCCTGAAGCACTCTTGCTCATCCCCACTTCTGTAGGGATAGAAGTAGTGTATAAAGGCGCGATTGACAACAATGCTCAATTGGAAACTGCCGTAACTGCACGCTACCTAGAGCAAGCAATTTTGCAAGTTCTTCGAAGTGAAAAACCAGCAATAGGGCAAGTTAGAGCAGTAGGTTGCACTATCCGGTCCTATTAGTCAGCCAGAATTTCTAGGAGCTCTTTTACTTCTCCAAGTTTTGAAGATTCCCCAAGGTGTTCAAAGGCTGTGGCAAGATTTTTTAAAAATCGTAACACAATTGCCAAATTAGTGCATGGTTCAAAGTAGATAGATAGTGGATCTATTTTCAGTTGCTCCAAAAAATTCTGAATGTCTTTTTTTGAAAAAACAAGCCCCTTGTTAAAGGCGTTGATATAAAAATCCGAATCCCCTTGTTGGTAAATCAGCACAAATAAATTGGGAAGATTAACCCCAAAAATCGGTAATCCAAGTTTTTGCGAAACCAATAAATAAATACTACACAAGCTAATAGGATTTCCTTTTTTAGACTCCAGCACAGCAGAAAGCATACTATTACTTGGAGAATGAAAATTCTTTGTGTTTCCCGAAAACTGAAGCTGTTTAAAAAATACATGATTCAAAATTTTTACCTGGTCCAAGGGTTGCAAATTGGGTGAAAAATGCGTCCAAGCTTCTACATACAATTGATGAATCGCTGCTTGTAATGTTTCTAGCTCTAAATCCGGGTATTGATAGGTATTGAGGATCCAAAGACCTTCCAATAAATCCTGATTTTGGGAAGATTTCCAATCAATCAACCGTTGTTTGACTAACCCAAACTGTAAATCATGCACTAAGTCCTCCAATTCCTTCTGAAGGATTGGATTAAAACTTTCCTCCCATTTTTGCTCCAAAACCGGAATGACTGCAGCACCTAAACCAATCAATTTTTCACGAACATGCTGCTTTACTTCCCAGTCTGAGTCGTCTAGAAGTGAAATTAAAGCATCCAATTGAGAAGGAGAAAACATGGGTAGATATTCTATTTATTAGAATTATCCATACTTATACCAAGGGCTTCAGATTTGTTTGAATTACTGCAGATCATGGTTGGCAGACGATAGACCTCGGTCCACAAGCTGTCCACAGACCACAACTCACCTGAATGAAATTCAATCCTAAATATCTTTCGTTCCTGGAATCAAGGTGGATAATCAAACTATTAATTTTAACAACTAGCAACCGTATACTTCAGCTAGGGACTTCGCCACAATTTATTAAAAAAACCTCCCTGATTCTAAGAAGGTTTTCCTTCCAACTACGTTAATTAGTTGATCTCAATTTCGTCTTTATAGGCCTTGATAGAGCGATAAATGGCCGATGCCATGTACTCCTGACCTTGTTTGGATATCAAAAAACGCTCTTCTTCCGAATTGGATAGAAAGCCAAGTTCCACCAATACACTAGGCATGGATGGAGTCCACAACACATAGAGTGGGGCCTGCTTTACTCCACGACTTTTACGTCCTACCCTGTCTCTAAATTGTGTTTCTATGCGATCCGCTAAAGCGATACTGTTGCCTACATAGGCTTTTTGCATCAGGTTAAACATCATGTAAGACTCTGGAGAAGTAGGGTCAAAACCTTCGTATTCTTCTTTGTAGTTGTCTTCCAGGAGGATCACAGAGTTTTCTTTTTTTATGATGTCGAAATTCGCTTCAAAGTGCTTGGTTCCGATTACAAAGGTTTCTGTACCAAAGGCAGATTTATTAGCCGCTGCATTGGAGTGGATGGAAACGAATAAATCCGCCTTGTTGACATTGGCAATAATTGGGCGCTGCTTGAGTGCGGGAAAACTATCGTCAGAGCGCGTGTAAATCACTTCTACATCTGGCATATTTTCCTTAATATACTTTCCTACCAAAAGAGTTACGGACAAATTGATATCCTTTTCTTTGGCTTTAGAACCAATATTTCCGGGATCTTTTCCTCCGTGACCTGCGTCCAACACGATTTTTCGCATACGAATAGCAGGCATCATGGTCTCATTCGGAATAAATCCACCGAATAAAAAGGGAACTAAAATTAGAAACCTTAACAGATTTTTTTTGGTTTTAAACCTTTCCATGAGGGCAATCGAGTTAACTTTACACGAAATTAATTTCAAAAATACTAAAAGCGAACGCAAGCGTGGCGAGAATTCGGATACTTTTTTTTATCCTTCTTACAAGTTGGTGGATCCATTTGGATGCTTCTGCACAGCAAAGTAGTCGGCCACAACGAGTAAGTAAAACAAGTGCTGCTATCCCAACCCTTGCACCACTACTTGATACCACACTAATCCAGCTAGATACGCTCACACAAGTTGATTCGGCAAATAATGTGCCTAAAAGTGGGATTGAAACTGAAATTCTTTATTTCGCAGAGGACAGTATCATTACGGACTTTACTGAAAACAAAGTCTATCTCTACAAGAATGCCTGGTTTGAGTACGGAACCATGCGACTGGATGCCGAACGCATTGTCATCGACTGGAAAAACTCCGAGCTCTATGCTTCAGGCATTTCAGATAGCTTGGGAGTAGTTTCTGGTAATCCTTTTTTTAAAGATGGAAATTCGGTCTACGAAATCCGGAAAGAGATGCGGTACAACTTTAAAACCCAAAAAGCAATCATCAAGGATGTAGTGACTGAACAACAGGATGGGGTACTCCGAGGCACAACCATCAAAAAAACGGAAGATGGCAGTGTATACTTGGATCATGGCTACTATACGACTTGCAAATTAACCAAGCCACACTGGCACATTTCTTCTTCCAAAATCAAATCTATTTCAGGCAAACAGGTGGTTTCGGGCCCCTTCAACTTGTACTTCAACGGCATCCCTACCCCCCTTGGCCTTCCATTCGGGCTGATTCCGGATACTCCTGAGGAAAAGGCTTCGGGGATTATCTTTCCCTCTTATGGACGAGAACAAGTTCGAGGATTGAGTTTGAGAGATTTGGGCTACTATTTTGCATTTAACGATTACATCCACTTGCGGGTCACAGGAGATGTGTACTCCAAAGGAGGTTGGGGGGCCAAATCACAGGCCATGTACACCAAAAAGTACCGATACAATGGTGGCTTTAATATCGATTTTCAAAAATTCGTCAGCCCAGAAACCGAATTAAACCCCTTAAACTACAACACGTTTCGGGTGCAGTGGAACCATAGTCCGATTACCCGAGGAACAGGTAAATTTTCAGCTTCGGTCAATGCAGGTTCTACCAGCTACTTCAACAACGTCATCAATCCCAACAATTTTGCAAATAACGTCACCGGCGATTTAAGTTCGAATGTATCTTATTCCAAAACATTTGCCGGCACTCCCTTCTCCCTTTCTGCTAACCTTCGCCACTCTCAAAGTGTGCAAACTGGAGAAGTAAGGATGGATTTACCTACGGTTGGCATCAACATGAACCGCCAAAGCCCATTCAAAAATGTTAAATTTGAACCCCTCAAAACGTTGAATATTGCTTGGAACTTCAATCTTCAAAATTCCATTTCAAATCGACTAAATAGCTTTGGGCAAACCAGCCCTACAGATGGTCCTGAAACTATTCCTTTCAATGCCGATAACTTTGGGCTACTTCTTAGAAATGGGAATAATGGTGCTCGCAATACAATCCCGCTGAGTTCTAATTTTACTTTATTCAAATACTTTACCGGTACCGCTTCCGTCAACTACACCGAACTCTGGTACATGCAGCGGTACAATTACAGTTACAACGAAAGTACCAACCAAGTAGATCGAGTAAAAGAACAAGGATTCAATCGCGTGGGATTCTATACTACCTCCTTTGCCATGAATACCAACTTTTATGGTTTTTATAATTTTGGAGGAAAGGGGAAACTACAAACAATACGCCACCACATGGCCCCCACTTTTGGATTTAATTTTAATCCAGACTTTTCAGACCCAGCCTACGGCTACTACCAGGAGGTACAATCCGACAAATCCGGGGTGCTTCGTCGCTATTCCAGACACCAAGGGCTTATTTTTGGAGATGCTCCGTTGGGTGAATCCCGAGCCTTGAGTTTGGGTCTTCGAAATGTACTGGAGGCAAAACTCAGAACAGATACCGATAGTACTGAGGGAGAAACGAAAAAAATTCCTCTTCTTGAATCCTTCAACTTCAATACTGCCTACAACTTTGCTGCAGACTCATTTCAGCTTTCTCCCTTACAAGTTTCTGCACGAACCAGCTTATTTGACCAAAAGCTTTCTATCAACTTGAATAGTACAATTGACCCCTATGCCACTCAAACTACTCTAGGATCAGATGGAACACTCCGCTATAGAAGCAGTCAAGAATTTGCTTGGAAAAAAGGTCAGGGAATCGGAACAATCCGAAATGCCTCCCTGAACATGAATGCCTCCTTAAATCCTAGAAATGGACAAAATCCTGGCGAAGTTCGAGATGAACTAACCCAAGATTTTATCCAGAAAGGTGGAGTTATGAATGCTTTTGTGGAAAATGAAATCAACAGAATTGTAGCGGATCCTAGCCAATACATTGATTGGGATATCCCTTGGAATTTAGCTCTTGGCTATAACCTAGCTTATTCTCGGCAAGTCAACAATACAACCAATATCACCCAAGCAATGAATGTAAGTGGGGATCTATCGATTTCTGAGAAATGGAAGGTTAATTTTAATACGGGATATAATTTTGACTCGAAGGAAATCACACAAACTATGATCGGCATCGCAAGGGACCTCCACTGCTGGCAAATGAATGTAAACTGGGTTCCTTTTGGAAGATTTACCTCCTACAACATCGACATCCGGGTAAAATCATCCATCCTGCAAGACTTAAAAGTATCGAGAAGAAGGACCTTCTTCGATTTTTAAGCACCCTCTTACATCTTTCTTTCGTAGTTTTCGTTGGAATGATCCTATCGCTAACTACCACCATTCTATCTATGCATCTCCGCACTCTACCGATCTACCTTGGGCTCTTATTCGCAAGCATGCTTTTGCCTGGTCCTGCAACGGCTCAACTAAATAAACTCAAGAAAGCACTTGATGCGGTTATTGTCACCTCCAATAGTAATGACAATCCATCCCCCACTGAAATGGCCATGGGCCTCAAAGAAGCCTTGGAAAAAGGAACTAACCTAAGTGTGGATCGGCTCAACCTAGAAAATGGATTCCTTGGAAACCCAGCCATCAAACTTCCCTTTCCTGAAGAAGCCATTCAAGTGGAGCGCAGCCTACGAAAAATGGGGTTGGATAACTTATGTGACCAATTGATCAACAGCATCAATCGTGCAGCTGAAGATGCGGTCAAGGAGGCGCGCCCTCTTTTTACTCAAGCCATTAAGGAAATGACATTTAAGGATGTGAAAGGCATTCTTTTGGGCTCAGAGCGTGCTGCTACCGACTACTTACAGCAAAGTACTACGGATGGATTGAAAGTCAAATTCGCACCTCCTATTCAAGCAAGTTTGCAAAAAGTTGGCGCCACCGCCCATTGGGAAACGATTATGACCCGCTACAATAAAATCCCTTTGGTCAAGCCTGTGAACACCAACCTAACCGCCTACGTGACCGATAAAGCCCTTCAAGGACTATTTGTGGAGATTGCCAAAGAAGAATTGGCCCTGCGGAAAAATAACAATTTGAGATCCAGCCCCCTACTCCAAAAGGTTTTTGCCTTTGCTGACTCCCAGAAGTAATAACCAGAAACAAAAAGGGTCCCGTTCTAGGACCTTTTTGTTCTTTTTAAAAAAGAGTAACTTATTGATCCAAAAGATCCACGAGTAGGCTTTCGTCTTCTTTAGTCACTTTCACCAATCCTTTTTGAGTCAATCCCTTGATAGAGATATCCCATTTTTTTCCACTCAATCCTGTTTCCGCTTTCAATTCTGGCAAGGAGGCTGGATGCTTTGCGGTCAAGAGTTCTACAATGATTTTCTCTTCCGCCGTCAACTCCACCGCCTTCTTCTCAGGACGCATTTGTGGGAAAAACAACACTTCTTGAATGGTGGAATTATCCGTCAACAACATGGTCAAACGATCGATACCAATACCCAGCCCAGAAGTTGGCGGCATGCCATATTCTAGGGCACGAAGGAAATCCTCGTCCATGGCCATCGCCTCGTCATCCCCTCTAGCGGCAAGTTTTAGTTGCTCCTCAAAGCGCTCACGCTGATCAATCGGGTCGTTTAGTTCTGAGTAGGCATTCGCAATTTCTTTTCCATTGACAAACAATTCAAAGCGCTCTACCAATCCTGGTTTGCTACGGTGCTTCTTTGCCAGCGGCGTCATCTCAATCGGGTAATCCGTAATGTAAGTTGGTTGAATCAAGTTGGCTTCAACCTTGGCACCAAAGATCTCGTCGATCAATTTGCCTTTGCCCATGGAGGCATCCACTTCAATACCTAATTTGGCACATACTTCTCGAAGTCCTTGTTCATCCATTTCGCTGACATCAATACCCGTATATTCTTTGATAGAATCAAACATGGTTAGTCGTCGGTAAGGACCTGCAAAATCTATTGTTTTACCTCCTACTTGTACTGCAGTTACTCCATGAATCGTCTGGGTTACTTTTTCAAGCAATTGCTCCACCATCTCCATCATCCAGATGTAATCCTTGTAAGCCACGTAGATCTCCATGGAGGTAAACTCTGGATTGTGGGTTCGGTCCATGCCTTCGTTGCGGAACATCTTGCCAAACTCATACACGCCATCAAATCCACCCACGATCAACCGCTTCAGGTAAAGTTCATTGGCAATGCGCAGGTAAAGTGGCATGTCTAAGGTATTGTGATGCGTCTGAAAAGGACGTGCTGCCGCTCCACCGTGTACGGCCTGTAGAATCGGTGTTTCTACTTCTAACCAACCATGATCATCAAAATAGCGACGCATGTTGGATATTATTTTGGAACGGGTCACAAAAGTTTTTTTAACTTCTGGATTTACTGTTAGGTCCACATAACGCTGTCTGTAGCGTTGCTCTGGATCGGTAAACCCATCGAAAACGGTTCCATCCTCGTCTCTTTTTACGATTGGAAGTGGCTTTATGGCTTTTGATAGAACCGTAAGTTGGGTTACATGCAAGGAAATCTCTCCTGTTTGAGTGGTAAAGATGTGTCCCGTGACACCGATAAAATCACCAATTCCTAAGAGTTTTTTGAAGACGGTATTGTAAAACTCTGGATTCTCATCAGTTGAAATATCATCTCTACGTACATAGATCTGTAGCCTGCCAGTGGAATCCTGAATCTCAGCAAATGAAGCGGATCCCATAATTCTACGACTCATTAGACGACCTGCAATGGAAATATCCTTGTAGTCTGTTTTGTTGTTCTCGTAATTGGCATGAATATCGGCCGCCATAGCATTGATCACAAAAGACTCTGCGGGGTAAGGATTGATACCTAAGGAATAGAGTTCTTCTCGGTCTTTTCTTCGTTCCAGCTCCTGTTCGCTCAAAAGTTGCATGATGATAGTTTGTCTAAAATTTCGTATTATAACTTGTATTACCCAATCCTTCTCCGCTTCAATTCCTTTCGAACTAAATCAAACTCCCTACTGCTTTGCCCTGCAATGGAGGAATTTTCTGCTGCTCTACGGCTAAGATAAGGCATTACTTTTTCTACTGGTCCATAGGGAACGTATTTGACCACACGGTAGCCTGCTTTTGCTAGGTTATAGGAGATAGAATCACTCATTCCATATAGCTGAGAAAAGTAAACCTGATCAAATTTGGGGTCAATTTGGTACTTACTCATCAGTTCGGTAAGAGCCAATGTACTCTTTTCGTTGTGCGTAGCGCATACCAAAGAAATGCCTTCTTGTATTGCATATGCTATTGCCAAATCGTAATCTCTATCCGTGGCTTCTTTGTTTGGCTGAATAGGATCCAAGTACCCTTCTGCCAATGCACGCGCTCGTTCTTTTTCCATGTAGGCACCACGTACAGGCTTTGCACCCAAAAAATAGCCTTGCTCGTTTGCCACCTGATGCGCTTTCTTTAGCCTGTCCAAGGCATCATGGCGATACATTTGGTAAGTATTGTAAACCACACAGCGTGTTTTATTGTATTTAGCCATAGCCCGATATGCTAGCTCATCAATTATCTCTTGAAACCAACTTTCTTCGGCATCAACCAGGATTTTCAAACCCAGGTCATGGGCAGTCTGACAGAGTCGATCTACGCGATTTTCCAATCTTACATATGCCTCTTGTTCCTCCCTACTCAAAGCCTGCCTCGCCTGAATTTTTTCTAAAATACGGTAATCACCCAGTCCGGTAACTTTAAATACTCCAAATGGCATGTAATCCGTCTTGGCAGATTCCACCAAAGTTTGGTAAATCTCTTCTGTAGTAGCTTCAAAACTTGCCTCATCCCCTTTTCCTTCAACAGACAAGTCCAAAATCGAATTCACCCCATAGTTGGCTAAAAGTTGACAAGCCAATACACTCTCTTGGATTGTTTCCCCCCCACAGAAATGCCCAAACATGGTTTTTTTAAGGATGCCTTTGATGGGAAGATGTAGTTGAAAAGACCAGTTTGCTAGTTTA
Organism: Algoriphagus sp.; assembly: GCA_030833985.1. GTDB lineage: Bacteria > Bacteroidota > Bacteroidia > Cytophagales > Cyclobacteriaceae > Algoriphagus. The sequence goes on from JAURGC010000060.1 coordinate 11,538, forward strand.
ATTCCAAGCTTTGACACCCAATTGGTATTGAGAGTGGCAAAAATCAAATACATCTTTCGTAGCTCCGCATTACTTTTAGAAGCAAAGGCTACTTCCAAATTTTCAAATGAAATAGTCGGTTTGACGGGCATGGTGCGCATTTAATGGGGCAAATATAGTAGAAAAACAGCGACCCATAGGTTTTGTTCGGGAATTCAATATTCTTGTAATTTGTTGGTTGTAATTCCGAGTTTTGTAAATGTTTTGGCAAACTATTACCGAAATGATAATTTATTAGTAAAAAAATAATTTTGCTTTTAACAAATCGAAGTTTACATTTACGCCATGTTCAGCACAGTAGTAATCTGGTTTAGCTTCTTTTATTTTTATTTTCGACGCCAAAATCGAATCGGAGCTGTGTATTGTCTAGCTAAAAACTAAAAACAACATAAAATTCACAAAGCCCGATTCGAAAGAGTCGGGCTTTTTTATTTAATCAATCAGTCCTATGAAACCACACCAACAAATTAAAGACTGGGGACTTAATCTCAGCAACCCCATGATCATTGGAGGCCCTTGTTCGGCAGAAACTCCAGCACAGATTACCCAAATCTGTAAAGAAATGAAGGATGAACAAGTTATCCCTCAAGTATTTAGAGCTGGAATCTGGAAGCCTCGAACCCGTCCTGGATCTTTTGAAGGTGTGGGAGAAGAAGGGTTGACCTGGATGGAAATTGTTCGTGAGGAACTCAATATCCCCATTACTGTGGAAGTTGGCAATGCGGCTCACGTCGAAATGGCTCTTAAGCACAACATTGATATCTTATGGATAGGTGCACGAACAACAGTAAACCCATTTGCCGTTCAGGAGATTGCTGAAGCACTACGTGGAGTAGATATTCCAGTGATGGTAAAAAATCCAATGAATCCAGATTTGGAACTATGGATTGGCGCTCTGGAACGCATGTACGCGGTTGGAATCACCAAACTTGCTGGCATCCATCGAGGTTTTTCGGATGCGTACGACAAGCGCTACCGCAACAAGCCCAATTGGTCGATGCCAATTCATCTGAAGAGAGAATGGACTGGAATGGAAGTAATCAACGATCCCTCCCATATCGTAGGACGAAGAGATGGTTTGCAAGAGGTAGCACAAAGCGCAATGAACTTTGGCTTGGATGGGCTGATGATTGAAACACACCACGACCCAGATAAAGCCTGGTCTGACGCCAAGCAGCAAGTAACCCCACGACGCTTGAAGGAAATGATTGATTCGATCGATTTCAAAACGCCTTTGGAAAACATGCGTCCAGACGAAAAATTACAGGATTTAAGACGTGCCGTAGACCATCTTGACGATCAATTATTGGATATCCTTCAAGAAAGATTTGCGATTATAGATCAAATTGGTGCACACAAACGTGCTCATCACCTGACGGTATTTCAATCGGACCGGTGGAAGGAAGTGATGGACTCCAGGACTGAAAAGGGAGTAAAGAAACAATTGAGTGAAAAGTTTATGCGTGAATTGCTATACTGCATTCACGAAGAGTCTGTGAAGCGTCAGGAAAGGCAACTTCGAGAGGCTGAGGGAGTTCAAAAATAAAACTCACATCCCCCTCCTTTCTAGGGGGATGTTTTGTCACTTTACCTACTTGCCGAATTCAAACTGTGGAAACTGTAATCTTCTCTTCCGATATCCGTGCTACACTAGCAGAGATACTAGGTGCTCGTCACTTTTCTAAATTGGTGGTGCTTACCGATACAAACACCCAACAATTTTGCTTGCCGCTAGTCCAAGAAGTAGTTCCTCCTGAAACGGTGTTTATCTCTGTGCCTGCAGGGGAACAGTTCAAAACCTTGGAAACCTGCTCAATTATTTGGACCCAAATGACTGAAGCTGTACTCGACCGTCAAGCCTTAGTCATCAATCTTGGCGGAGGAGTGATCGGTGATATGGGCGGATTTTGTGCAAGCGTTTACAAAAGAGGGATTCCATTCATTACCATTCCTACTACCTTACTCTCCCAAGTAGATGCGAGTGTTGGAGGCAAATTGGGGATTGATTTTATGGGATACAAAAATCATCTTGGTGTATTCCAACTTCCTGAAGCTGTCCTTATTGCCCCCGAGTTTCTCGCTACCTTACCTCAACGAGAGCTTCGCTCTGGGTATGCAGAAGTAATCAAACATGGGATCATTCGGGACGCGACCTATTTCAGAGCCTTGCCAAGTACAAATTGGGAAAAGCAGGATTGGACCCGCATAATTCGTCATTCTGTAAAGATTAAAAAAGCAGTGGTTCAGGTAGATCCAAAAGAAAGTGGACTACGGAAAATTCTAAACTTTGGTCATACAATCGGTCATGCCATTGAATCTTTTTATTTAACGAGTGCCCAGCCACTCCTGCATGGGGAAGCCATTGCAATTGGGATGATTGCTGAGGGCTTTTTATCCTTTGAAAAAATAGGATTCAGCTTTGAAGAGTTAAATGAATTGAGCACAATGCTACTTACTATTTTTGGAAAAGTGGAGCTAGATCCAAAAGACTGTGATAGGTTGGTAGATCTTTGCGCCCAAGACAAAAAAAATGAAGGCAGTACGCAGCTTCTCACACTACTTCCAAAAATCGGAGATTGCCACTACAACATTGCCGTAACTCGAGAGGAAATCAAACACGCTATCCTTTATTACCAACACTTGCGGTTGGCATAATCACTTACATTTCAACGCATGCAGCTACTCCAGCTTACCCAAAAAAACGAATTCAATCGAGTATCTATTCCGCTTCCTTCGTCCAAAAGCGAATCGAATCGTGCCTTAGTTATTGATGCGCTGACTGCTGGAAAAAATGTACTAAGCAATTTGGCGGAAGCACGGGATACCCAAACTATGATCCGCCTTTTGCAAACCAATCCAGCAGTATTTGATGTATTAGATGCGGGAACAACCATGCGGTTTTTGACTGCCTATGTGGCAGCAACCAATCAACAAAAAGTGATGACGGGGACCGCTAGAATGTGTGAGCGCCCTATTGGTATTTTGGTAGACGCCCTACGAAGCTTAGGTGCTGAAATCCACTACCTCGGTACCGAAGGTTTCCCACCACTTGCTGTACAAGGATTGCCTAAACAACGCACCAATAAGATCAAAATTCGAGGGGATGTATCCAGTCAATACATTTCTGCAATCCTGATGATTGCTCCCCTGCTTCCATTAGGAATAGAATTAGAATTGGAAGGTAAAATTGGAAGCCGGACCTACATTGAAATGACTTTGGAACTGATGTCTCAATTTGGCATCGATTTCCTTTGGGAAGAAAATACTATCAAAATTATTCCTCAAGCCTATCGGCCTACCCATTTTGCCGTGGAGAG
>JAURGC010000115.1 GCA_030833985.1 Algoriphagus sp.
GTTGTCAGTCTGAAAGTTGAGGCTGGCACCAAAGGCTGCTGCTCCGTTGGTCGAAGTCCCTACCCCCCGCTGAATCTGGATATTTTCCAGTGAGGAGGCAAAGTCCGGCATGTTGACCCAAAAGACACCATGTGACTCGGCATCATTGAGGGGAATACCGTTGATCGTGGCATTGATGCGGGTTTGATCTGTACCGCGGATTCGAATCCCTGTATAGCCCACCCCTGCACCAGCATCGGAATGGCTGACTACAGAGGGGGAAAAATTAAGGAGGATGGGAATGTCCTGTCCTAGATTGCGCTTGGCAATCTCCGACTTATCCACCGTAGTAAAGGTGGTTGGCGTGCTCTCTGAGGCGCGCGTGGCAGACACAATAAATTCCTCGCTCAAGAAATCCCTGGACGCCAAGCCTAGCTCCAAAGGGGCCGCCCAAGGTAGTTCAACGGACTTGCGTACGGTTTCGTAGCCCAGGTAAGAAACCCGGATTTCTTGCTTTCCATTAGGCAGTCTTGTTAGTTTAAAATTCCCATCTGCATCTGTGATGGCACCTTTTCCCAAACTTTCGATCCATACAGAAGCCCCTACCAAGGGAGCAGTTGTTTTGGCATCGTAAATTTTCCCACTTAGGCTAGATTGTGCCCATGCGTGTAGACTGAACAGGACACCCAGTCCTAGAAGCACTAACTTTTTCATTATTTTTCCCTTACGGGTGTTTGAGTGAAACAGAAGAAAACCCAAGGGAGGTTTTCCGTGATTGTTTACCCTTTTGCGATGCATAAAAACTAATCCTTAGAAGGGTAGCACTTCCTTGAATGGGTTCAGTTTTATAACTCCGCATGTTCATTTCCCTTCGCCAGCATTACCCGGATCAGGTAGTATGGGTATGATCTCAGCCCGTTGTATTTAAGGCACCCCTTATGATCTTTGTCAAAGTTAAATGGGAAAAGTTATTTTCCAAAAAACCAATGTTTCCTACTTTTTTTTAAATTCATGGTTTCACCCAAGCTCTACACCTATGCGCCTTTACAAATTAATTTCGGGAACCCTCTTAGAAGTAAATGGGACCCATTATTTAGGTCCTGAACTCGATTGGGATCAGTTGCTTGGCAGAGAGCAGCTACCCAAATTGCTCGCTTCTGAGGCGAGTCATTGGGAAAAAATAAGTTTAGAAAAAGCAAAAGAACATATCGAAGAAGGATTATTAGCTCCCATGGGTACCCAAGAAATTTGGGCTGCAGGCGTAACCTACTACCGAAGCAGAACTGCTCGAATGGAAGAATCTAGCGATGCGGGCGGAGCCACTTTTTACGATAAAGTATATGTTGCTGAACGACCGGAACTCTTTTTTAAAGCCACTGCCAGCCGGGTATCGAATCCTGGAGATTTGGTAAAAATCAGAAAAGATTCCAGTTGGGATGTCCCTGAACCAGAGTTGACGCTTCTCCTATCTCCCTCGGGAAAAATTCAAGGCTATACCATTGGAAACGATATGAGTAGCCGTAGTATTGAAGGAGAAAACCCACTTTATCTACCTCAGGCAAAGGTATACCAAGGCTGTGCCTCCTTGGGTCCTTGCATATTGATTCAAGAAGATCCACTTCCCTCAACAACCAGCATCGGCTTGGAGGTGTATCGAAATGGAAAACTTGCCGCATCAGGAGAAACTAATTTAGCACAACTAAAGCGAAGTCCTGAGGAACTAGCAAGTTGGCTTTTTCGAGGAAATTCCTTTCCAACAGGTTGTTTCTTGATGACGGGTACTGGAATTGTACCTGACGATTTTTCCTTGGCCAATGGGGATCAAGTAGCGATCTCGATTGAAGGAATTGGTACCCTTCAAAATGGAGTAGGAACCATTTAAAGGATGTCAGATTTTTTTCAAAAATCACTTCAGTTACCTGCTTTTCCACAAGGGTATCACTTGATTACCTCTCATATAGAACAATCTTTTCAAGAAATCGAAGTTCTTCAAATTGGAATTTTGCAGGTATTTCTTCAACATACTTCTGCAGGACTTTGCATCAATGAAAATGCGGATCCAACAGTAAGAAAAGATTTTAAAACCTTCTTAAACGAGTTAATCCCTGAGAATTATCCTCGATTTGTACACAATTACGAAGGTGCAGACGACATGCCAGCACATTTGAAAAGTGCTTTTTTTGGAGTCAATCTTAGCCTACCTATTCATCAAGGAAAGTTAGCCCTAGGACTTTGGCAGGGAATTTACCTATGCGAATTTCGTCACGAAGGTGGACCAAGAAATCTTGTCCTTACAGCATTTGGAACCAAATAATCCATTGAGAACCATCGCTCGACCATTGGTAAAAATCCACAACTCCATCCAAGGAAAATCTTCTAAGTTTGTACAATGAGTAAGTATGTTTTGAATCGCCTGTTCCTCTTTTTTTTAATCTTCGGATTGGTATGCTGCCTCCAAGTTGAGGCACAGACCTCTACTCAGGAAAATGCTTTCGCTTTCAAACTAAAGGAACCTATCACCTTGGATGGGATTTTGGATGAGGACATTTGGAAGGATCCTGAAGGATGGAATAAAGATTTTATGCAATACTTTCCCTCGGATACCTCATTGAGTACGTTGCCTACACGAGTGAAAGTAGCATTTGATGACACAAATTTGTATTTGGCAGCCATCATGGAAAATGTTGAGCCAAGAAAATACGTGTCTACCTCTCTCCGTCGTGATTATAGAGGTGAACAAAACGATGGAATTACCTTTGTTTTTGATACTTTCAATGACAAGACGAATGCATTTCAGTTTGGGGTAAACCCTTATGGTGTCCAGCGAGAAGCTCTACTTGCCAATGGGGGCTCACGTCCTGATGATCTTAACCTTGCTTGGGACAACAAATGGTATGCGGAGGCAAAAATGTTGGAAAATCATTGGCAAGTCGAAGTTATCATTCCTTTATCCACTATCCGGTTTAATGAGGGGGTTCAAAATTGGAACGTAAACTTCTACCGAATAGATAGTCATACTGGAGAACGATCTACCTGGTCTCCAATACCACGGAATAATTCTATTATATCCACCGCATTCCTTAGAAAATTAGTTTTTGAGGAACCCCTTCAAAAGAAAGGCGGCAATATTTCCTTAATCCCCTATGTTGCTGGTCGCACTTCCAATAACTTTCTCGAAAACAGTAGTGAATCACTTACTCCTGCCTTGGGTGGCGATGCCAAAATTGGTATTGGGCCAGCGATGAACCTAGATCTGACCTTCAATCCAGATTTTTCACAAGTAGAAGTAGATCAGCAGGTAACCAATTTGGACCGATTCGAAATCTTTTTCCCAGAGCGAAGGCAATTTTTTCTTGAAAATGGAGACCTATTTGACAGTTTTGGACACCCTCGATCCCGTCCTTTCTTCTCGAGGCGAATTGGGGTAGATATTGACTCTGCCACAGGACAAAACGTGCAAAGTAAAATCATTTATGGTGCACGATTGAGCGGAAAATTAAATGAAAATTGGCGAATCGGTGCTATGAATATGCAAACGGCAAACGACGAGGATGCAGGCATTGCGGGGAAAAATTTTACCGTGTTTGCCCTCCAACGAAAAGTGTTTGAGCGCTCGAACATCGGTCTTATATACGTTAATAAAGAGTCCCTAGGCCTAAATGAATCCCAACAATTATTTGATCCCACGGCATACAATCGGCTGCTAGGCGTAGATTACAACCTCAACTCTTCGGATGGGAAGTGGGCTGGAAAAGTTTTTTACCATCGGACCTTTGAATCCACAGAAGTTGAGAAACCTTATGCTTTCAATGCGTATATTTTGTATACCGATTTACATTGGAGAGGAACATTTAGTATTCAAGATGTGGGTAAATCCTTCAATCCAGAAGTTGGCTTTTTGCCTAGGTCAGATTTTAAACGCATCAATCCAGATCTCGGCTATCTATTTTACCCCAAGTCCAAGTTCATCAATCGCCATGGACCTAGGCTAGAGTTTGAGACATTCTGGAATGAAACTTTGGGTACCACTGACAGAGATGTTAAACTTGGATATAATGTTCGCTTTAATTCGCTTGCACAACTTGAAGTATCTCATAGCAATCGTTTTGTCTACTTATTTAGTGATTTCGATCCCACTCGATCCGGTGGAGAACCTTTAAAAGCTGGAACAGACTTTATGTACCAAAATGTACAAGTAGAATTTCGAAGTAACCCACGAAAAAAACTAAACCTCAATTTAATGGGAGAGTTTGGAGAATATTTCACCGGGTCAATTCAGCGAATTACTACTCAAACAGGCCTCCGCTTAGGGTATATTGCAAACATTTCTATGAACTTCAACTATGCCCGTATCCGTTTGCCCCAGCCTCAGCAGGATGCCGATTTAATTCTTGTTGGGCCAAGAATTGACTTGACACTAACAAAAAAATTGTTCTGGACCACTTTCGTGCAGTACAACAACCAGATCGACAACCTTAACATCAATACGCGAATTCAGTGGCGCTATGCACCAGTATCCGACTTTTTCTTGGTGTATACAGACAATTATTTTCCAGGTGACTTCCTGCCCAAACAGCGCTCGCTGGTGTTTAAGTTGAACTATTGGTTGAATTTGTAATTAGCTATTAGGATTTGCAATCTTACCAGTAGCTAAAAATTTGTTGAGTTAAAGCGGATAATTTTCGATTGACCACCGTACATCTAAATAAACTTCATTCCTTATTTTTCAGTGGTTGCTGGCGGAAAATTAAATTGAAAAATTCAACTACTACCTTTTCTATCCGCTTAGATTCAAAGCAAAAGCATTTTATCTGGTAGAATAGGTATCCTAAAAAAATTTAATCTAGATCCACAAACACTTTACTTCAACAGGCTGTTAGCCAGCAATGAAGTACAATAGAATTGTGGTATGGTTTCGTAATGACCTTCGTCTCTCAGACAACGAGACACTGACAAGGGCCATACAACAAGGGAAAGAAATAATCCCCATTTACTGCAATGATCCAAGACTAGTTGGAAAAACGAAACTAGGGCTTCCAAAAACTGGGGCTTTTCGTGCTCAATTTCTACTAGAAAGTCTTGAGGATCTTCGAAAATCACTGATTCAACTAGGAGGCAATTTGGTTTTCTTACAAGGGAAACCAGAACAAGTAGTGGTAGATTTTGCCAAACAGGTTCAGGCTTCCGCAATCTTTTTTTCTAAAGAAGTTACTTCAGAAGAGCGTCATGTGGATAAAGCTCTTGAGGAAAATGCTTTTTCAACCAAAATCGCCTGTGAAAGCTTCTGGCAGAGCACCCTCTACCATAAGGATGACCTGCCTTTTCCAATCAAACAAACGCCTGAAGTATTTACACAATTCCGCAAAGAGGTAGAAAAGCAGAGTAAAATCCGTGCTCCTTTTCCTCTACCTACTGCAATAAATTACCCTGGAGAAGCACTAATTCCTGATGCAGGACGGCTCCCCCTATGGACCGATTATGGACTGGAGAAGCCAAAGCGTGCCGAACACTCGTGGCTGAAGATACGTGGGGGAGAGTCATCCGCGCTAGGACAACTTCAGTCCTATTTTTGGGAAAAAGACCTACTAAAAAAGTATAAGGAAACGCGCAACGGTTTAATTGGCATGGACTACAGCTCCAAATTATCTCCTTGGCTAGCCTTAGGTTGTATTTCTCCTCGTACCATCTACGCAGAAGTAAAACGATACGAAAAAGAACGCGTCAAAAACGACAGTACCTACTGGCTGATTTTTGAATTAATCTGGAGAGATTATTTCCGATTTATTGCCAAAAAACACGGCACGAAACTATTTCAAGTAAGCGGCATCCGAAATCAAGTGGACTCCTGGCGAAGGGATAAGGCGCAATTTATTCGCTGGACAGAGGGGAAGACAGGAGTTCCATTTGTGGATGCAAACATGCGGGAGCTGAATGCAACCGGATTTATGTCCAACCGAGGGCGACAGATCGTTGCCAGCTTCCTGGTTAATGACTTAGGTATTGACTGGACTTGGGGCGCGAGCTACTTTGAAAGTCTACTTGTGGATTACGATGTATGCTCCAACTGGGGCAATTGGATGTATGTGGGAGGCGTAGGGAATGATCCTCGAGAAAACCGTTACTTCAACATCCTTCGCCAAGCAAGCAACTACGACAAAAAAGGAGAATTTGTACGCCTTTGGGTGCCTGAACTTCAAGCAATTCAGGGCTTTGACATCCACCAGCCTTGGGAGTTATCCACATCCGATTTGAGCAACCTGAAAATTCAACTAGGACATAGTTATCCACAGGCCATTGTGGACATTCCGTCCCTTCAGAAGGCATATTGAGGGGTTTTTTTTTTGATCCGCCGGAGCGAATCGAACCATTATAACTAATGATTCATTTCATGTTTTGAGAAATCAGGTAAATCTTGACAGTGGGGTTGAAGTCCTTATTATCTAATAAACTAAACTCATTTTACTCAAATCTGGCTTTAGCTGCTTCTCCCTCTTCAATTCTCGTTGGTACAGGTATTCTCCCAATTCAGCAAAGAAAGGCAGTCCAATTTCATCTGTTTCGTACTTATCGTCGTTGAGGATTTGGTCCTCGTTGACATAAACAATCGCAGACACAAAAAACTCCACCCCAGACTCAAAATCAACAAAATATCCTCCTTCAATGAGATGACCATAGGACCAGCCAGTCTTGTTGAACAGCCGAAAACGAGGATCGATTTTTCCTTTTTCGGTTCCAAACTTGATGAACTTGGAATAGCTATCGTAAAATTCAGTAGAATCGTAGGCAGGATATTCACTCTCTCTTGGAAGCATACTCATGTACTTCAGCACAAAATTTCGATGCTCCTCACTTAAATTAAACCGCTCCATCCCAACAAAAGCCTCTGGAAAAATCGTTCGCTGCACTACCCCATGCAAGTCCGTAAGAGCAAACTTATTTTTATAAGAAAAATCCATTCCTCCCTGAATCAAGCTATCATTTTTATAATAGGCACTGCCCAACTTAGGGTTCCCTGGTACCACATAGGCACTATCAGTCTGTCGAGCAGGTATTTCCAAAAGAGTCCTCCCCGAGTTATCCACAAATCGAATTGGATTAAAGTGCCTGTTTTCTTCCGCAGAAATCGGAAAACTCAGGCGCTGCATAAGCACGGAATTGGCCAAGCCTTTTTCTATTAACTTTTGATTGATGTAATCAGTGCCCAGCAACTCGTATAGTCTATTGAAGGCGTCATTATCGGAAACCAGGAGGATTTTTTTAATGTAATGTCCAATGCTTGGCAGCCCAGTTTGGGAAGAACTATCAGTCCATGCTGGTAGCTGTGAAGGGCGCACCGAGTCGGTCAACATGGTAGTTGCTAAGTTTAATCCAGGCACCTGTTGCTCCTCCAACCACTCCAAAGCAAGCAATGCCACAGGGAGCTTTACGGTAGAGGCAGGATAGAAGTACCGGGAATCATTCACATTAAAAGAATGCGTAGTAAACAGCGGGTTGCCATGCTCGTTGCGGTCGATCTGCGTATACAAGATCTGAGCCTGATACTTGGCAGTATCCGAAAGCACTTTTTGCAAGGTTGGGTAGTCTTCCAATCCATCCACAAAAGGAACACTAGTCTTGGGTTGACAGGAGAAAAAC
>JAURGC010000180.1 GCA_030833985.1 Algoriphagus sp.
AGACCAGTCCAATCGATCCAATCCTTTGAGTAGGCGATCTGCATAGGCCGTGATGCGCATGGACCATTGCATCATTTTTTTCCGTTCTACAGGGTGACCTCCTCTTTCGGAGAATCCTTCCTTCACCTCGTCATTGGATAGTACCGTACCTAGGGCAGGACACCAGTTGACGGTAGTCTCTGCTAGGTAAGTCAATCGGTAATGTAAGAGCAATTGCTGCTGTTCATTCGTTGAAAAGGCTTTCCACTGGGCTGCGGTAAAGGCAGGAGTTTCTTCGTCACAAACTGCCTTTACATTTGCATTGCCATCTTGTTCAAAGCGGGCAACCAAACTAGCAATCGATAAGGCCTTGTCTGCATCCAAATCGTAGTAGCTCGAAAAGAGCTGCATAAAAATCCACTGGGTCCACTTGTAATAGGCTGGATCGGAGGTGCGTACCTCTCGTTCCCAGTCAAAAGCAAAGCCGATATTTTTTAGTTGTTCGGTGTAGCGATTGATGTTTTGTTCTGTAGTGAGGGCAGGATGTTGTCCCGTTTGGATGGCATATTGCTCTGCCGGCAAGCCAAAGGAATCGTATCCCATGGGATGGAGTACATTGAATCCTTTCAAAAGCTTGAATCGAGAGACGATGTCAGAAGCGATGTATCCAAGGGGATGTCCTACGTGCAGACCTGCGCCGGAGGGATAGGGAAACATATCCAAGGAATAAAATTTGGGACGCTTTGGATCAACCGTTGCTTTAAAGGTTTCTTTTTCCTTCCAAATCTGCTGCCATTTCTGCTCTATTTCCCGAAAGTTGTACTCCGCCATGATTAAATTTTTTATCGCTTTTTTGTAACGCCTGCAAAAATAGAAAAATATAAGGGCTTTATGCATCTCTTTCCCCTCGTATTGGCTGGGACTAAGGACCATTAATCATTTTTTTTGGAATAAAACCTTCTTTTTTTGTAGGTTAAGGTTTCTAAAACCCCCTTCTAGATGAAAACAAAAATTGTAAGTACACTTGCTCTTTTACTTGGAGTTTCCTTGGTGACTTTTGCACAAAAGAAATTTACTACCAAACAGATCGAAGCCCTCAAAACGGAGGTATCTCAGCTCGTTGAGGCCAACCACAAGCAAAGCCAAGTGATGGTGGATAAGATTTTTAGTTTTGCGGAACTGGGATTTCAAGAAGTAGAATCTTCCAAGTATTTGACGGGTATCTTGGAAAAGCAAGGCTTTACCATTGAGCATGGAATCTCTGGAATTCCCACGGCTTGGTTTGCTACCTGGTCCAATGGTCCAGGCCCAGTAATTGCCTTGGGTTCTGACGTAGACAATATTCCAAAAGCCTCTCAATATCCAGGGGTAGCATTTCACAAACCCATAGTAGAAGGTGCTCCAGGGCATGGTGAGGGACATAATGCGGGAATACCTTTGAACATCACCGCAGCGCTTGCAGTAAAGCAAGTCATGGAGCGGGAGCAAATTGGAGGTACGCTTATCCTTTGGCCTGGTATTGCTGAGGAGTTAGTTGCTGCCAAGGCTTGGTTTACTCGTGATGGCCGATTTGATGGGGTGGATTTATGTATTTTTACCCATGTAGCCAATAATCTTGGCGTGAGTTGGGGACAGGCATCTGGTACTGGTTTAATTTCTGTAGAATATACTTTTTCAGGAGATGCAGCACATTCGGCTGGTGCTCCATGGCGAGGCAAAAGTGCTGCTGATGCCACAGAATTGATGAATATTGGTTGGAATTACAAAAGAGAACATTTACATCCCTTAAAGCGTTCGCATTCCATTATTACCGACGGGGGAGATCAGCCTAATGTGGTTCCTTCTAAGGCTTCGATTTGGTATTATTTCCGCGATGTGAATTATGCCGGCATCATGGAGATGTATGCTCAGGCCAATGACATTGCCAAAGGTGCAGCCTTAATGACGGGTACGACGATGACTTCTAAAGTATTAGGCACCGCCTGGCCACGTCATTTCAACAAGGTGATTGCAGAAAAAATGCACCAAAACATCCAAAAGGTGGGTTTGCCTGCTTGGGATGAAAACGACATTGCCTTGGCAAAAGCTGTTCAACGTGAACTTGGAGTCGAGGAAGAGGGAATGCCAACTGAGTTGAGTGAGTTGGGATTACCAGTAAAAGTACCTGTTTCTGGGGGTTCGGATGATATTGGTGATGTGTCTTGGGTAGTTCCTACCGTGACCTTACGTTTTCCTTCAAATATTCCTGGTCTTCCGGGTCACCACTGGAGTAACGCTATTGCTATGGCTACCCCAATTGCGCATAAAGGGGTAACTGCCGGCGCAAAGGCAGAGGCGATGACAATTTTGGATTTTCTTTTGCAGCCCGAGTTGGTGACTCAGGCTTGGGATTATTTCAAGAATGTGCAAACCAAAGAGGAAACCTACAAGCCGATGATTACCCAGGAGGATGCGCCTCCAATTTATTTGAACCGTGACATCATGAATCGTTTCCGTCCTGAATTGGAGAAATTTTACTTCGACGAAACCAAATACGGAACCTATTTGGAGCAGTTGGGAGTAACTTACCCTACCGTGAAAAAGCAATAGATTCAACTAAAGGATTTTATTTTCCCACCTTTCTATGGAAAATTCACCTTCACTCCAGCTCCGTGAGGCCAGCCTTGCGGAGCTGTTTTGGTTACACAAGCGGATAGGGGAGTTCCCTGGAAAAGCCTCCCTTTCTTTTTACGAGGACCGCTTGCGGCATCGGGTATCGCTAGCATTGGTGGCACTATGGGATGGGGAGTTGGCTGGATTCAAGGTAGGATACCAAAGTGAACTACCCGAGCAGTTTTATTCCTGAATGGGAGGAGTTCGGCCTGAGTTTCGGAGAAAAGGAATTGCCACTGCCTTAGCAGAGGAACAGGAAAGGTGGTCCAAAGCGAATGGGTTTAGAGCAGTATTTTTTAAAACGCGCAACCGCTTTCCAGGGATGATTCAGTTTGGAATTAAGCGAGGCTTCAAGGTGGTCGACCTACTCCCTAAAGGAGGGGAGGAGGATTACCGAATTGTGATGAGGAAAAAATTGTAAGTGATTCGTTTTGAAAAAAAGTTTTTGGTTCATGCTAATGCCGTAATTCGAATTTCGAAAATCGTATTTCTACAGATACTTCCGATTTTAACAATTAACTTTGTGTCCTACTAGCGGTCGAATCACCCGCTTTACCAAAAATTCAGATGACTACACACGAACAGGTATCCTTAGGGCTACAGCTTCCGCTCATGGAGGCATTTTACACCATTCAAGGAGAAGGACGATTTTCTGGCCATGCGGCCTATTTTATCCGCCTAGGCGGCTGTGATGTGGGTTGCGTTTGGTGTGATGTCAAAGAAAGTTGGGAAGCTGGTAAATGGCCGATCCTGTCTATTGAAAAAATAGTATCAGATGCCTTAGCTTACCCCGGGAGGTTGGTAGTGATTACTGGAGGAGAACCCTTGCTGTACGAATTGGGACCCTTAACCCAGCTATTAAAGGTAAAAGGCTTCAGTACACATTTAGAAACCTCCGGAGCGTATCCATTTTCAGGCGAGTTTGATTGGGTTTGTTTTTCACCCAAAAAATTCAAAAAGCCGCATCCTTCCATTTACGAAGTGGCCAATGAACTTAAGGTGGTCGTGTATCACCCGAGTGATTTGACTTTTGCAGAAGCGCATGCGAAGCAAGTAGGTTTGGGATGTGAACTTCGCCTTCAGCCCGAGTGGAGCAAGGC
>JAURGC010000109.1 GCA_030833985.1 Algoriphagus sp.
AATAAATGAATTTTGGTATTGAGTATAGATGCTGTACCGAGTAAAATACCTGTTATCCCAAAAAGGAAGGATCGTTGAAGCAATACAGATTCGGGTAGCGAAGACCAATTCATAGTAACGGATTAGGTAGCAAAGGTAAATAAAGAAGGCAAAGCACAACTACCTTTTGTGTATTCCTAGTATTTCTTAAATTCTCGCTTTCCTAGTTTCGAAATAGGAAGTTATTTCATTTCTAGAAAGTGAATTAAGGGTCATTTCTTTGGTTAATCCACCCTTTCGTCCAATCAAAACGCCATAGTGCATGTCAGCATAGCCATCCATTTCGTGAGCATCGGGGTTGATGGCAAGTTGTACTCCTTGTTCCATCGCATAGCGAATCCATCGCCAATCCAAATCCAATCTCCAGGGATTGGCATTGATTTCGATGACGACCTGCTTTTCAGCGCAGGCATCGATGATGCTTTTGTGGTCAATGGGGTAGCCTTCCCTACGGAGTAAGAGCCTTCCCGTGGGATGGCCTAAAATTGTAGTGTAGGGGTTGTGGATGGCGGTAAGTAGGCGATCCGTAGCCCGCTTGAGATCCATATTGAGAACCGAATGCACTGAGGATACAATAAAATCAAAGCTACGGAGTACCTCTATGGGGTAGTCTAGGTTCCCGTCTGGGAGTATGTCCGATTCGATGCCTTTAAAGATGCGAAAGGGAGCCATTTCTTGATTGAGTGCATCGATTTCGGCATGTTGCTTGACCACCTTTTCAATTTCCAAGCCACCTGCATAGCTTGCCGTCCGGCTGTGGTCTGAAATCCCAAGGTATTCGTAGCCCAAAGCTTTGCAATGTTCGGCCATTTGACGCAAGCTGTGTTTTCCGTCGCTATAGGTGGAGTGGTTGTGTAAAATACCCTTCAAATCCTTGTTCTCAATCAATTCTGGAAGTGTGCCTGCTTTGGCCAGTTCTACCTCGCCCATGCCTTCACGCATTTCTCGAGGGATAAATTGCAGTTTATTTTGTTGAAAAAATTCGTCCTCACTTTCAAATTTTGATTTCCTTATCAATTCTCCGACAGTTTCCTCTTCGTTTATCCATGTACTGAGGTGGGCTTTGGAGGCCACAAAAAGCAATTCTTTGGAAGCAAATTCCTCTAGGCTACAAAAGTGAAAAACTAGAGGTAGTTCTGGTTCTTCCAAGGTCCCTCTCCAGGTCATGGGGCCAGAAATTACCTTGTTCCAGGAGATACCTGAAAGTTGGGATAAACTTGATTTTACAGCAAGAAGGTCGGTTGCTGCTAGTAGGAATTCTCCTTCGGAAATAACTTCAAGGCGCCGGGCAAAATCTCCAACGGGACATACTTTGGCTGTAGAAACTAGTTGTTGGAGTTGAATTGCTAAAGATTCAATTGTGGCTTCTATGTCAGCAAATAACCATTTTCCTGCGTTAGAGGCTTTAAATAGGAGGTTTTGAAGGATCGTTTCTTGGGTTTTTTCGCCGAAGCCTTTCGTCTGAGCGATTTGGCCACTTTGACAGGCTTCCATCAACTCGTGTGTCGAGGTGATGCCTAGCTCTTGCCAGATTACACGAACTTTCTTAGGCCCCAAGCCTTTTACCTGAAGAATTTCCATCACACCAGCAGGGGTTTGTTCAATCAAGGCATCCAAGGAAGGGAATGAATCAGTTTCTTTGAGCGATTGAATGGCTTCTAGGATGCTTTTCCCTATACCAGGAATGGCTGCCAGGTCTTGGGAGCTCATGCGCATCAGGTCCTGATCTACCCGTTCCAATGCATTCAATCCTCCTTGATAACTCCTGATTTTGAAGGGATTTTCATCGTGAAGTTCAAGCAGCTGAATACACAGTTTGAGTCGGTTTAATAGCGTCTTGTGATCCAAAATTTAAATTTTAGGTAGGTTTTAACACAATTGTGTTCAAATATAGTTTCATTTTAAACGCTTGGGAACTAACTTCCGTAGAATCGTGAAGGGAATTTTTTGAGTAATCTTGGAGAAATTCATCTAAATCTTGTTCGCTATGATGTATTGGATAGTAAAAACAGAGCCCAACGCTTATTCTTGGATGGATTTGGAAACTGAAGGGGAAGTTGTTTGGGATGGGGTACGCAATTTTCAGGCAAGGAATTTTCTAAAGCAAATGCGGGTAGGGGATCAAGTTTACTTCTATCATTCCGGTGCTGAAAAGGCCCTAGTAGGACTTGCCGAGGTGAGAAAGGAAGCTTTTCCTGATGCTCAAGATGAGGCTTGGGTGGCTGTGGTGCTCGCTCCTAGCTACAGGTTATCTTCCCCCATTACGTTGAGGCAGATTCAGGATAACCCTCGTTTAAGGGAAATTTCCTTGGTAAAGCAATCCCGCCTTTCGGTTCATTCGTTAGACAAAGAAGCTTTTCTTCTCATTTCTAAATTAGCAGTATGAACCGCCTTTTAGTTCTTGTTTTTTTTGTTTTGAGTACGCCATTCGCCTGGGGTCAGCTTCAATTTGGGGAGCGATTGGAAATTCCAGTAAAAGGTTATGAGCCTACTTTTGAACTGATGCGCGTGCCTACTGGAATGCTTGCATTTCGTTCTTTTCAACCCAGGAGTTTAGTGGCAGACCGGGTGTTAGAATATTTTACGTTTGACTCCCTATTGAATGCTTCTGAACTAGCACAAGTTAAAATTAGAGGTGGCTTTGATTTGATTGGATACGATGGATCGGAGGAATTGACTTATTTTTTATTTGCAAAGGGGACCACCGCTGCTGCTGAGAAATATATTTTAAAGTTAGATCTCCGGACCCGAGAGGGACTAGAATTTCCTGCATCCAATTTAGTGCCGATGGACTTAATTGAATTTTTGGTGCAAGAGGAACGTGCCTTGTTCTTGGGGTATGCAGATGCGCGACCGGTGCTTCAAGTGTTGTCTTTAGTGGACAAGAGCGTATTTACAGTCCAAGGTATTTACGGAAACGATACCAAGGTGCTCCAGCTAATTAAGCTCCCACAAGAAGAGGCGATGGAAGTAGTATTAAAAAGGAAGGGGCCTTTTAAAATGTGGGAAACCATTTTGCTCACGTTTGATCTAGAAGGAAATCTACTTCAAGAAGTGAAGTTGGACGATCTTGCCAAAGATGATAAAGACTTGATGGATGGAGTTTTACTCAATCAGGAGGGGTATCAAACCTTGATAGGAGCATTTGGGAAGGAGATTCGAAATAGTTATGAGGGAATGGCAGTAACAAAAATTAACCCTTTTGGAGAAACTGAAACCGAGAGCTACACCTTGGAAGATTTTTCAAATTTTTATGCCTATCTCCCTGAGAAGCGTCGCGAAAAACAGGAAGCTTACCTAGTAGGTCAGCGCGAAAAAGGGAAAATCCCAACCTTAAGAAATGCGTATGCAGTTCGTAAGGTATGGGAGCTTGAAAATAGCTATGTGATCTATTTTGATCAATTTTCAGTAACAAGTACACGGGGTCCCGGAAGAGTCCCACCTCCACAAGGATCGAGTTACCGCTACGATCGAGGTGTACGAATGGGGTATAATCCTCTTTTTATGGATCCATACAATGGGATTTATGGGTCAATGCCGATGTACACCGTAATTACAGAGTATACTTATCGATCTGCGCACTTTATTTCTTTGGCCAAATCTGGTGAGGTTCTTTGGGACAATGCAGTGAGTTACCAGGATTTGAACACTACCTTTCCCGAACCCTTTGGAGAATTCTCAGTAGTAGGAGATGAGGTATTTCACTTGTATTTGGAAAACGATCAGATCAAACTAAGTTATTTAAAGGGCGCTGAAACGGTTGTAGCCAATCAATCCTTTTTTTTAGAACTTGATCCAAGCCAAGGGAAAATAAATTACACCGATTTGGGTACACTTCGCTTGTCACATTGGTATGGTCCCTATTATCTATTAGCGGGCCTTCAAAAAGTAAGCCGAAAAGATGAAAATGGCCAAGACCTGCTTAGGGAGGTGTTTTTTATCCAGAAAATTTTGGTTGATGGGGATTTGTATGTTCCAAATGAAGATGCTGACTAGTTTATTTTCTATATTTACCGCAAATTTAACCCATGCAAAAACGGCTCGTCCTCGATCAACAGCAGATTGAAATCACCTTGAAGCGGTTCTGCTACCAACTCATTGAAAATCATGACGATTTCGAGAATACGGTATTTTTGGGTTTGCAACCTAGAGGAACCCTATTACTGGATAAAATAGTCGCAGTTTTGAAGGAAATTTCTGGGATTGAGGTTCCTAGTGGCTATTTGGACGCCACCTTTCACCGAGATGATTTTCGACGTAGGGATTTCCCACTAAAGGCCAACGAGACAAAAATCGATTTTTTGGTAGAAGGTAAAAAGGTGGTGCTCATTGACGATGTATTGTACAAAGGGAGATCTGTTCGTGCAGCCATGGATGCAATGATTGCTTTTGGGAGACCTCAAAAAGTAGAATTGATGGTATTGGTGGATCGAAGACTCACTAGAGATTATCCGATCTTGCCTGATTACTATGGTATAAAAGTAAATACCTTGGATAGCCAGTATGTAGTGGTAGAGTGGGTGGCTCAGGGTAACCCAGCAGATGCCATTTGGATCACAGAGAAAGTAATTAGCTAACTATGTCGCAACTCAGCACCAGGCACCTTTTAGGAATCAAAGAACTTAGCGAAGCAGACATTCGGCTTTTGTTGGAAACCGCCACTAATTTTAAGGAGGTAATCAACAGGCCAATTAAAAAAGTTCCTTCCCTTCGCGACATCACCATTGCCAATATTTTCTTTGAAAACTCGACCCGTACCCGACTTTCCTTTGAACTGGCGGAGAAGCGACTCAGTGCAGATGTAGTGAATTTCTCTTCTTCCAACAGTTCGGTGAAGAAAGGGGAAACCTTAGTAGATACCGTCAACAATATTTTGGCTATGAAGGTGGATATGGTGGTGATGCGCCATGCTAGTCCAGGAGCACCTCATTTCCTTTCCAAAAATGTGCCCGCCAATGTGGTCAATGCTGGGGATGGTACGCACGAACATCCTACCCAAGCACTTTTGGACGCCTTTTCCATGCAGGAAAAATTAGGGGATCTGGCAGGTAAAAAAATAGCGATCATCGGCGACATCCTCCACTCGAGAGTTGCGCTATCCAATATTTTTTGTTTACAAAAACTGGGGGCAGAGGTGCGCGTCTGTGGGCCGGTCACTTTGATTCCCAAATACATCGAAAGCCTTGGCGTGAAGGTAGAGTTGGACCTGCACAAGATCTTGGCCTGGTGTGACGTCGCCAACGTACTTCGAATTCAGTTGGAGCGTCAGCAAATCAAGTATTTTCCAAGCCTTCGTGAGTACTCCTTGTACTACGGGATCAATAAAAAGATGCTGGATGGACTCAACAAGGAGATTGTGGTCATGCACCCTGGACCGATCAATAGAGGGGTAGAACTCAGTTCTGATGCTGCAGACTCCTCCCATTCAATTATCTTGGATCAAGTTGAAAATGGGGTGGCTGTTCGTATGGCAGTACTTTATCTTTTGGCTGGTAATAAGGGGTGATTTACAAGCTGATCAAAAGGATATTTTTTGGTTTGGTCAGAAATAAATAATTCAGAACAAGGAAGTAGCATCGGAAAATTTGATTTTTAATCCAGTTGCGCTGCCCGACGAGAGATAAACTCAACACCAAAACTTACAGTGGATTGAAAATAACGTATAGACTCATTTAACTACCATGAAATGTTAAGCGTCACGCAACTCACTAAAGTTTATAACAAGCAAACCGCCGTCAAGGACGTGAGCTTTCACCTCGAAGGGGGAGAAGTGGTGGGCTTGCTCGGTCCCAATGGGGCCGGAAAAAGCACCACCATGAAGTGTATTGTTGGGTTGATTCGTAAAACAGCCGGAGAGATCACGATTGGGGACCATAATCACCTTTCTGTGGAGGCCAAGCGCTTATTCAGTTATATTCCTGAGACGCCCTATGTTTATGATTTGCTGACTATTTGGGAGCATATGCAATTTGTGGCGCAGGCTTATGGCGTGAAAGATTGGAAGCCCAGGGCCTTGGAATTGTTGGAAATGTATGAATTGGAGGACAAGCAGAAGAAACTGGGCAGAGACCTGTCTAAAGGGATGCGACAGAAGGTTTCCATTTGCTGTGCTTTGCTTCCAGACCCGCAGCTCCTATTTTTTGATGAGCCGATGATTGGGTTGGACCCCAAAGCGATCAAAAACACCAAAACTTTGTTCAAAACATTGAAGGAACAGGGAAAAACCATTCTCGTTTCTACTCACTTGATTGAAGGGATTGAGTCGATTGCGGACCGCATCTTGATTATGAAAGATGGTCAGATTATTGGCAATGATACGATTGCAAATTTGAGACTACAAGCAGAAGAGGGAACCGGCTTAAGTTTAGAAGATTTGTTTTTAGAATTGACCAAAGATGCATGAGTTTCGCTTACTCCTGAAAAAGGATTTATTGATATTCATCAACAACCTTCTTCTAATTTTTAGGAACCCACTTCGATTGATTCCTTATGGAATCGGGGCTGGGTACTTTGTCTTTATGTATTCCAAGGGCATTTCTGGTAGTCAGCGGGTCAGCTCGGAATTTGATTTGGATGGTGCAGCTGGGGCAGACACAACCCAGCAGAATATCATCGGTGTCTTGACGGTATTGGCATTGGTGTTTTTTACTTTTCAGTTATACAGGGCTACTAAAAACAACATTACTTTCTTTAAAATGGCAGATGTAAACCTGCTATTTCCTGCGCCGGTGAAGCCTGAAAATATTTTAATGTATTACATGGCTCGGTCAATTCTACCTGCATTGGGAGGGTCCTTGATTTTTCTAGTCTACAGTGGAGGTCAGCTTGCCAGTGAGTTTGATTTAACCTTTCTAGGCGGATTATTTTTGTTGGTAGGTTTTGCACTTTTCTTTTTCCTCATTTCTCCAGTCCGTTTTTTAATTTATACGCTCCATACCCGATTTGGGATTTTGGAGCAGTTGCGTGTGGGGGTTTTGGTGCTAGGAGTGCTCATCAGCGCCCTGATTTTGATTCCTGGGTTTTTGGCACCAGTATTTTGGGAGGGAATGTTCGCTTGGATCATCTCGCCTTGGTTTGATTTGTTTCCTGTGGTGGGCTGGAGTAGGGGCATGATGTCCTACTTTTTGAATGGGAATTTGATCCTGTCTTCCACTTATTTGCTCCTCTTTGGGATCACCTATTACGTGGTAGTAAAATTGGTGATTCAGTATTCTGGGCATTACTATGAAGATGTGTTAGATGCCACTCAAAACAATGAAGATCGTCTGGAAAAGGCAAAAGGAAAGAAAGAGGTTGCCGAAGATGCTTACAGTTTAAACTCAAAAAAGCAATTGGCACTTCCTGAATTTGGATTGGGAGGCAAGGCCTTGTACTGGAGAAACTATGTGCAGAGTAGCAGGCAGGATATCCATCCTCTGATTGGCTTGTATTCTGGAGGAATGGCCGTATTGGGAATTGTTCTTGCGGGTTTAAGTCACTTTGACTGGTTTTCGCACCAGGTTCTTTACTTTTACCTCCTCTTTCTGCTCTTCTTTTATTTCATGGCGGGCATTGGAAGAGCCAATATTGGGGACCTAAAGAAACCTTGGTTTATCTTAATACCTGCTATTTGGTCTTCAAAATTTTGGAATATGATTAAGCTGGATCTATTTCAAACGCTAATTTTTGCCTTGCTGCTGATTGTTCCTTCCGTACTGCTTGGAGACTATAATTTTTGGTTGATTTTACTATTCCCATTGGGGCTGATTTTCGCCTATCTGATAGGTCTTGCGGTCAATCTAATTCCTCAGGTAGGATTGGATGAGGGATGGGATCGCGTACTAATTAAACCTTTGATGATTGGAGGTATCGTTATTTTTGGCATCGTACCTACCTTATTTTTTTCAGGCCTGCTATTTGGGGTTACAGGAAAGTTTGTTTTTGGCTTTGGGGCTGCAGTGTTGGGTTTAGGCTTTGTGGCTTCAATATTAATGCATGTGGCATTGGATATTTTGAAGCGATTGGAATTTAAGGAGTTGTAAGTTTGACTCGTTGGCAAAGGTTCTTACTTCCAAGGCTTTGAAAGATGGGACTGGAG
>JAURGC010000121.1 GCA_030833985.1 Algoriphagus sp.
AGAAAAATAAATCATATTAGTTCAGCCCGAAGAGCCTTCCACCTAAAGAATAGGACCTTTCTAAGTTGGGGTATTTTTGTTGCGGTGGGCATAGGACTTGGTGGTGCATGGATTTGGATGGGGTGGGGTAAAGAGTTTCAATTAACCTTGATTTTGGCAGTGTCAATGGCAGGATGCCGTTGGGTGATACAGAAATTTGGACCAATCTTACTCAAAGAAGTGTCCATCGCGTTATTTTATCTGGTTGGAACGATTTGGCTTCCCTTGCTTCGTGTAAAAGCCATGGACTTGACCTGGGAGGTATTGACTTTTGCAGTGCTATTTTTTGTAGTAGCCTTACTTAATCTTTGGATGCTTTCCTTTTTGGATCGGGATGAAGATCGGCAAGATGGGTTTGTTTCCCTCGCTCATGTCTATTCGCCTCAGCAACTTATTCAATGGATTCGAAGACTTTCCTTTGTTGGTATTTTTGTTTCAATGGCTGCATTTATATTGCTACCTTCCTTTTACCGCCCATTTTCTTGTATCCTACTCCTGATGTTTTTGGTCCATTATCTTACCTTTTTCCAATCCCAACTTTTGGCAACACAAAAAAGGCAAAGGATGGAACTTGCTTTTTGGATTCCTTGGTTGCTCCTATGGATTTAGGAATGAGGGGTATTCCCAGCCCCTGGGTCAAAGCGTACAAACAAAGCCAACCAAATTGATCGACTCCAACGGAAGCTGAGTGGCAAGCTCAAAATTACTACCGCAGTAAGGATGCCTAGAAGCATGGACAAGGTGTAGTCCGGATATATTAGCAGCAAGCCCACCCAAGATCCAATAAAAAGTGCGGTATTGATGGCGTAACTAATAAACATCGCTCCAAAATAAAATCCTGGTTCTGGTTCGAAGGATTGTTTGCAAATAGGACAAGCCGAATGCATGGTAAATAGCGTTCCAGGCCTTAAAATTTTACCGTTCTGAAATAGGCTTCCTATTCTACATTTTGGACAGCGAAGACTGAAAATACTAGAGAGTCCGCTTGGTTGGGACATATGGTAGTTAATTTATTTTTCTACTTTGTGGATGACTGCTTGGATGAGTTGGTCAAAATAATTTCCATTTCCTGGTCCAAACCAGTTCATTTCTCGCACTTCGTGGAAATGGGAATCGTATAGCTCGTCAGGGGTAATGTAGCCAATATAGCTTCCATTAAATACCGTGACTACCAACTCCAATCCTTTCTCTTTCGCCAATGCATCCCAATCCTCGTAAAATACACCAGATAGTTCTCCACTGCTGGAAATGAAAAGGATATTTCCCACTTGGGTAATGTCTAGGTAGGCTGGTACTTCGCCAAGTAGGGATCGAAATAGCCAGGGCCGAATACGAAAGTTGGTGCTGACACGAAGTTGGGGCTCTCCCAATTGAATATCCACCTTGGATCGACGGAGAAGGGCCTCTCCTTGGAGGCTGATAGAACTCGTATCGGCACTAATCCTCGCTTCTATGGCTTGGGCATAGGCATTGACCTCTTCGGGGGTATTGCCTTGCGTAAGTGGACGGTGGCTTCCTACGGTGCCCGCCGCAAATAGGGCGAAATCTACCTCATCTTCCTCCAAGTGCTGGGTGAGAAAAGCAGGGTAATCCCCAGAAAGCCCCATGAATTTGGAGCTCAAGGCAGTAGCATGTGCCGAATAGGTCAAAAAGGTTGCTTTTTGTCCATCCTTTCGTTGAAAAAGGATTTGGCGCACAAAGGGATCAATAGCGCCTCCTTTGACGAATCGATTGGCGACAAGATCTGGGGCGCTTGTTTTTTTATAGGAAAGAGTAATCGTGTCTTGGCTGGAAAGGGCAGTTTGCAATGCACGCACGGAACCTGCTACCAGTTGCGCTACTACCTGTTCATCGTAGCCCCCAAAGGCAAGTGAACCTGCCAGCCCGGGCATGTATCCCCCCATCCCAGAATGGGTGTGGGTAGCAGTGAAAATGAGTTGATCTACAGGGATCCCCGCTTCTTTAACTCCTGAGCGTACCTGATTGGCGAGTTGGGGGTGCACGATTAGTAACTCGTAATTGAGCCAAGCGATGCTGGATTTTCCATTGCTGAGTGTCAAGGCCTTGACATGGCTGGAATCTTGAACAAAAGTGTAGGGACCTCGAGGGGAATAGCCAACAAGTTCTGCAGGTTGGTGTGGGGTGACATTTATGGAAGCCCATCCTCCTAGCCAGTGTAAACTGCTGCTGCTGCTCCAAGGGCTGCTAGCTAGTTGACGGAAGGTGCTTTTGTAAAAATCTTGCTCCTCCAGTGGACTTCGGTCTACTGTGGTGAGCGTGGCTACGCCCAAGAGCAGGATTCCTGCCACTACCCAAGCAAATACGCGTAGCATCCGAAGCATAGTAATTGGGAGAAGAATCTGAATGAGGAGGGAATCCTCTTACCTAGTATTCAAAGGCGCCGTACGGACCTTGAATGGTTACTTTTTTGCCTTTGTGGGGCTCCACACGTCCGATAATTTGTGCTTCCACCCCATAAGACTCTGCGATATCGATGACTTCTTCCGCATGCCGCTCGTCGAGATAGACCTCCATGCGATGGCCCATGTTGAAGACTTTGTACATTTCTTTCCAGTCGGTACCACTTTCTTCTTGGATGATCTGGAACAAGGGAGGGGTTTCAAATAAGTTATCCTTGATGATGTGCATGTCGTCTACAAAGTGAAGAACCTTCGTTTGTGCACCTCCCGAGCAATGTACCAGCCCGTGGATTTGAGGGCGCATGTAGTTTAGGACGTCCGCTAATATGGGAGCATAAGTTCGGGTAGGAGAAAGCACTAATTTACCCATGTTTAGCGAAGTGCCAGGAGCAGGGTCTGTGAGTTGGTATTTACCTGCATATACCAATTGGTCGGGGACTGCAGGGTCAAAACTTTCTGGATACCGTGATTTTAAAACCTTGTGGAACACATCATGGCGTGCAGAAGTCAGCCCATTGCTCCCCATGCCTCCATTGTATTCACTTTCGTAGTTGGCTTGGCCAAAGGAGGAAAGTCCAACAATTACATCTCCTGCCTGGATACCATCGTTGGAGATGATGTCTTCTCTGCGCATGCGGCAGGTCACTGTACTATCCACGATTACTGTGCGTACCAAGTCCCCTACATCGGCAGTTTCCCCTCCGGTGAGGACCGCATGGACGCCATGGTCCCGAAGCAATTGCAGTACTTCTTCTGTTCCTTCAATGATGGCAGAAATCACCTCACCAGGAATCAAGTTTTTATTTCTTCCAATGGTGGAAGAAACTAGAATATTGGTTGTAGCGCCCACGCAAAGCAGGTCATCTGTATTCATAATAATGGCATCCTGCGCGATTCCCTTCCAAACGCTCAGGTCACCTGTTTCTTTCCAGTAAAGGTAAGCAAGAGAGGATTTGGTACCTGCTCCATCTGCATGCATGATGTTGCAATAGTTGGGGTCGTTGCCAAGCGTGTCTTCTACTATTTTGCAGAAGGCTTTGGGGAAAAGCCCCTTGTCCAACTTGGAGATGGCTTGGTGTACGTCTTCTTTGGATGCGGAAACTCCGCGCTGTAGGTAGCGCTCGTTCATGGAAGGTGAAGATTTTGGTTGTTCAAAGGTAACCAATTGCAAAATTGAATGATTGAAAAAGTTAAAATTTGTCGCCTATGGTGGCAATATCTATTCATTATAGTGCTGGTGGTGCTGTGGAGTTAGGTAAAAAAACAAAAGTTGAAAGCCGGGTAAACCTGGCTTTCAACTTCCTTGGAAGAGATATACTTATTTTTTTCCTACCAAAATCAGGTCTTCTTGGGGAGTAATTAGGTAGGAAGCTCCATTTTCATTGACTACAGCCATTTCTTCCACGGAGATGGTTTTCTCGGTACCATCGGCTTGCTTCCAGCAATGAAACCCATCAAAAGCAAAGACCATACCCTTCTTCAAGAGTTTCTGAGCTGCAGGCCGGGATTGAGTCAATCGGGCACCTCCCAAATTAGGTCCCACATCGTGGGCCACATAGCCAACCGGATGTCCTGTACTCCAAGGAACATAGAGCGATCCATTGGCGTCCATTAAGTCTCGTTGAGCACGATCCACATCTTCTCCTTTTATGCCTGGTTTCATGGTGGCAAGAGCAATTCGGCTTCCTGCTTTTCCATTTTCCCAGTACTGTTGAATTTCTTTGGGAGCGCTCGTCTCCCCTTCCTTAAGGACATAGGCAAAGCGCTGGATATCGCTCACCCAAATCCCATATAATTTCACTCCAAAGTCAGTTTGAATGACATCACCTGGCTGAATCACCTTATCCGTGGCATGGGAGTGTCCTCGGTCTGGGCCTGAGTTGACATTCGGATTTTGGTCAGGATGCCAGGCATCGGTGACGCCGTATTCTGCCATTTTGGCTTTGAGGAATTTGGCAACCTCAGCATCGGTAGTTTTCCCGGGGATAATCTTGGCATAGGCCTCTTCTTGAAAATCAGACGCTAACTGGGCAGCCTTTTTTAGAATTTCTACCTCCTCAGGAAGTTTGATGGAAAGCCACTCGTAGACCAATTCCTCGGAGGAAACCAATTTTTTTATGTCATTGCCCATCAAGGAAACCAGTTCCTGGTGCTGGCTATGAGTTAATCCGTCTGCCATCTCGTTACTTGCAGAGGTGTTGATGGCTACGGAAGAAAACCCTTTTTCTTTGATAAAGGCAACTGCCCTAGCTACTGCAGATTCTCCACGCGGGATGCGTTCTACTTTTTCATGGATGGCGAGGTCTTCCAATGCCTTTGCTTCTCCTTCTGGGGAAAAAGCTAGGGAATGAAAGCCTGTTTCATCTATGTAAAAAAGTAAGGCTGCCGTACCGCTGGCGTTTTCACCGCCCACATGTGTGGCGATAGGGTCGTTGTAGTTTTCACGACATACTACGAGCCAACTCGCAACATCTGCATTTTTTAAGGCTTCAGGAAGCAATTGGTTGATTCGTTTTTTACGAATATCAGGCCAGGGGTTTTCGCCCCAATAAGTAATGGGATTTATTTTTTCCTGCGCCGACTCTGTAGTAGGGGAGGGGGTACAAGCCCAACTAAGTAGGAGGCTACCTACTAAAAGAATAGAATATCTCATAATTATCTGCGATTACTTTGGGAAATTAATCAGATTTTTGTGGAGTTGTGTGTAAGTTTTTCATTCTATTCCCACGTTGAGCGAAAAAAGGATGCATAAAAATCTTTTATTTTGAACAAAACTACAGTTGTAACGTGTTATCAGCACGTTAGTAAAGGCTTGATCGACTAGATGAAAATAGGAATTGTTTGTTATCCTACCTTTGGAGGTAGCGGTGTTGTTGCCACCGAATTAGGCAAAGGTCTTGCAAAAGTGGGTCATGAGGTTCACTTTATTACGTACAAGCAACCGATGCGGCTCGATTTTTTTAGTGAAAACCTCTTTTACCATGAGGTTGACATCAAGAGCTATCCCTTGTTTGAGTTTGCGCCGTATGAGCTTGCCCTTGCTAGTAAAATGGTAAGTGTGGTCAAGTACGAAAACCTAGATTTACTCCATGTACATTATGCTATTCCACATGCTTCAGCAGCGTACATGGCAAAGCAGATATTGAAATCAGAAGGAATTTCTATTCCTATAGTAACCACGCTTCATGGAACAGACATTACCTTGGTAGGGAAGGATCCTAGTTACGAACCGGTGGTCACCTTTTCCATCAATCAATCGGATGGGGTGACGGCGGTTTCCGAGGATTTGAAAAAGGAAACCTACGATTATTTTGATATCAAGCGAGACATTGAAGTGATTCCGAATTTTATTGATTTGGATCGGTTTAAGAAGCAACGAAAAGAGCACTTTAAGCTGGCCATCTGCCCCAATGGGGAAATGCTACTCGTCCATACCTCTAATTTCCGGAAGGTCAAACGGGTAGAAGATGTAATTCATGTTTTTTACAATGTCCGAAAAGAAATACCTGCCAAATTACTACTAGTGGGAGATGGGCCCGAGCGAGATCGAATGGAGCGCCTTTGTCGTACCCTCGGCACCTGTGAAGATATTCGATTTTTGGGCAAGCTTGAGGCAGTGGAAGAAGTTTTATCTGTGGCAGATTTATTTTTGATGCCTTCCGAGAAGGAAAGTTTTGGACTTGCCGCCCTAGAGGCCATGGCATGCGAGGTGCCTGTCTTGTCATCCAATGCAGGAGGGATACCCGAACTCAATTTGGACGGGGTGACAGGATTTGCATGCGAAGTGGGTGATGTGGAAGGCATGACCAAAAAAGCATTGTTTATTTTGGATGCTGCCAATTTGCAAGGATTTAAGGAGCGGGCCTTGGCTCGGGCCAAAGAATTTGATATTGACCAAATTCTTCCCTTGTATGAAAATTATTACCGAAAGACTATTGCCTTGACCCTTGAGTTACAAAAAATATAAGTTGAGGCAGGAAAGTGAAAAAAAATTTGAGAAAATAGAAACCCTTATTTTTGTAGGATAGTTTAAATCCCTAGTACCATCTAATTTTTAAGAACTACCTAAACCATTAGTTGCGATGAAAAAGATTGGGAGATTAGATCGACCTGACAATTTTGGATCGGCTACCCTGTTTTCTAATCCTGTACTTGAACGAATTTCAAGAACACACATTTCCATTCCTATTTCCTTATTTTTAGCTATTGCTTCCGTTTCCATGTATTATGGGATAGTAGCCACTTCCATCCCGATTGGATTGGGGTTGGTATTTTTTCTTTTTGGTACCTTGACCTTTACTTTTGTAGAATACATGATGCATAAGTATTTTTTTCACATGGAGCCCGATACTCCTCTCAAGGATAAGTTGCAGTACAATGTTCATGGAGTACACCACGATTACCCCAAGGACAAGGACCGCTTGGCGATGCCTCCTTTTGTCAGTGCCGCCTATGCCGCAATTCTTTACCTGTTATTTACCCTGTTAATGGGCGATTTTGCACTTTATTTTTTGCCTGGATTTCTATTCGGATATCCCGGCTACCTAGGAGTCCATTACATCGTCCATGTCTTTAATCCTCCAAAGAATTTTCTTAAGATCTTGTGGGTCAACCACGCCATTCACCACTACAAAGATCCAGACGCTGCTTTTGGAGTAAGCTCCCCCCTTTGGGATTACCT
>JAURGC010000056.1 GCA_030833985.1 Algoriphagus sp.
CCCATTTCCTCTTCAAAAACCAAGGTCACTACCGACAAACCAAACTTGGAAATGGATCGAATTTCCTTGATTCCTGGCAGGTTTGCCATCTCCAATTCGATCGGATAGGTGAGAAATTTCTCTACGTCCTCTGTAGCTAAATTGCGGGAAGTAGTGATGACTTGCACCTGATTTGTAGTCACATCAGGAACTGCTCCAATGGGAAGATTAGCCAAGGAATAAATTCCAAAGCCAATCCATGCCGCAATAAAAAGGGCAATTAAAAATTTATTGGAAATACTCCACTGGATAATCCGGTCAAGCATAGTGGTTAGATTAATTACAATATTCAAAAATTTAGCCTTAGTGGTACCTTAATCTATTCTTAATTTTTCCTTAAGAAGATTCATTAAAGTCCAATCGAAATGTGCTCCCCTTCCCCTTTTCACTTATTACTGATAATTTAATTGCAGATTCTTGAGCCAATTTTTTAACAATAGCCAAACCCAAACCCGTTCCAGGAATTCCCGAATCGACTACTTCTTGAACTCTAAAAAAAGGATCAAAAATCTGTTCCAAATAAACTGAATCAATCCCCCTTCCAGAATCTATAATTTCAATAGTTGCCCTTTCGTTTCTCCCTACTCGTAGGAAAACCACTCCGGCTACTGAGCTATATTTAAATCCATTTTCTACTAAATTTTGTAAAATCATTTCTAGGGATTTTTCGTGAGTCCGGACATAAATAGGAACTCCCACATGGGATTGAAATTGAATTTGATAGCCTTTTTCCTTTGCTATTTTATCTACAAACTCTTCTGAAAAAGCAATAAGCTCAAGTTCCTCCATGACTAGATTTTGACCATTTTCTACGCGTGCCAAGGCAAGTAGCTGATCAATAATAGCACTCATCTGATCTATACTTGCAAGCACTGACTTGATCTTCAATCCATACTCCTCTGTTGTTCTTGGCTTGCGAATCAAAACTTCTAAGGTTCCGCGAAGTACCGAAAGTGGGGTTCGCAATTCATGTGAAGCATCCGAAGTAAACTGCTTTTCGCGCTGCATTGCCTGTTCCAACCGTCCCAACAAGTTGTTAATCGCTTTGGTCAGTTGACCGATTTCATCATTTGTCCCCGACTCCGGTATCCGCTCGTTTAAGTTTTGTTGGGTGATTTGATTGGTTTTCTGGCTAATGACTTCCAGTGGCTCAATACTTTTTCCTGCAAGGTAGCGCATGCTGAAGTACAAGGTCACTAAGATCAAGGGGTAAATTAAAAGGAGAATATTCCGTAAATTATTCAATAATTTCCGCGCATCTTCAAAAGATTTGGCTAATAATAAGTACCCAACTTGTTTTCCTGATGTGAATAGGGGCACCTGTCTTTGTCTAAGTTCCAAACGCCCAATTGTAGTTTGCCAGGCTTGTTGACTCCTATAATTAGAAGAAAATACCAAATGATTTTCTTCAAGATTCGGGGAGCGATCTAATGAATTGCCTTCTAAATCCACTACTTCTATAAAAATCGGGTTCAAATGAATTTGAGCATGTTCCATTTCTTCCCACTCACCTTGATGTAAAAACCGAACAGTCTGTTCGTGAATAAAAAATTCCTCCTGATGCTCCTCAATTTCTAGTTGAAGTTCACGGTCAATCGAATCAAACACCGTGTAGCTAGCTACCAAATAAATTAAGAAAAATACGAGAAAAAAGATACCCGCCGTTACCAAAGTTAGCCTTCGTGCAATTCGTTCTTTGTAGGAGCTATTCATCGATCTTTGGCCATGTAACCCACCCCACGGATGGTTTGGATGTAATCTTCTTCTTTATTCAATTGGAGTTTTTTACGGAGGGAATTTATAAACACATCAATAATCCCAGTATTGTAATCGAAATGTATATCCCAAACACTCTCAATAATCCGGGTTCGTCTGCATACTTTGTTTTTGTTACGAACCAGATATTCCAGCAAGGCAAACTCTTTTTGAGTGAGTGGTACTTCTGTACCCTGCAATAAGACTAAATGCTTTTCAGGCTCCAACACAATTGGACCAAGTGTCAAAATTTCTTCATTTTGTACGGAATTACGCATTTGAACTCGGATCCGCACGAGGAGTTCCTCGAAATGAAAAGGTTTCTTAATGTAGTCATTAGCCCCACTTTGCAAGCCAAAAACAGTTTCATCTACCGTATCCTTTGCAGTTAAAAAAATAATTGGTGTACTCGGAAATTCCTTACGAAACAACCTTGTGAGTTCAATGCCACTCAAACCTGGTACCATCCAGTCCAACAGGAGCAAATCGTAATTTCCTGAAAGTGCTAGTTCCAAGCCTAACCTCCCATTATCAGCCACATCCACAGCAAAGGACTCCTCTTCCAATCCTTGTTTCAGAAAATTGGAAATACCCTGCTCATCCTCAACTACTAGAATTCTCATGCTGTAAATTTTCCTTATTTTTTGGAAAATCCATGCGGCATTCCCTAAAAATATCTCGCAACCTAAGCGAATCTATGGTATCACCCGAATTAATCTTAAGGATAAGTTTTAAAAAACTAGGTGCACTCAAGTATAATTACTTACCTCAATCTCAAGTAGATGCCGGTTTCTTCTTTCCCAACTTGCTACGCTTATTCCACCAAATCAAGCCAGCATAGAGGTGAATGTCATTGAGAAATGGGCGAATAGTCTTCCACATACCAGCTTATTTTTATTTGGAACAAATCTAAATAGTGTTTAATTAATCTTCAAAGCACCCAATCTTTTTTTTAGTCCCTTGAAAAAAATCTTCTTTTTTTGTTCCTCAATCTGACCAGTAGCTAAAAGTCTGTTTGATTTATTGTGGAAAATCGTTGCAAATCTGCAGCGGTTTAAAATAAACTTCAAATCTTATTTTTCCTTGGTTATTGGTAACAAGCTGGACTATCAGAAAAACTGAAAATTAGCTCCATGAGTGGTCGGATATTTTGAATCCTTATATTTAGAAAAAATTCAATTCCATGACCTTTTTAAGAATTCTAGTTCCCGCTACTCTACTTGCATTTTGTCTTGCTTGTTCCAAAACTCCTGAAGGGCCTGACCCTAGGCTTGCTCAGCCAGAACACTTCAAGAAAGTCTTAGACGCTCATGGAGATTGGGAGAAATGGGTTGCTGCCAAATCATTTTCTTTTGCTATGGTTCATGAGACCACCTTAGAATGGGAAAATCACTACCTCAGCTTAATGGACGGAAAAGTGCGAATAGACGCAGATTTATTTCAAGCCGGGAATGACGGTGATCAAGTGTGGGTAAGTCCCAATAGACAGTCTTTTCCTGGACAGTCGGTACGCTTCTACCACAACCTATATGCTACATTTCTAAGTATACCGTACTCCCTTACAGATACCTTGATCACGGTAACTCCTCTCGACAACCGGATATTAAATGGGGTGAGCTACACCACCCTGGAAGCAAAAATGAAAGACGGAAAACTAATGGGGCCTTCCAACCGCTATGAATTATTGATCGATTCAACTACTGGGCAAGTAGCTTGGGTCCTTTTTGCAGTAACCTTCTTTGACAAGGGAAATCAAGTTCAAGAAGCCCTAAAATACGAGGACTACAGAAATGCAGATGGAATGATTTTCCCTAGAGTGATTACGGGCTACCTACTAGATAACGACTCCACCACCCGAATCAGATATCAATCGAGCTTTACAGATGTGTACGTGCTGGAAGAAGAATTAGATGACAGCTTATTTAAAATGCCCAAGCAAGGGGTAAAATCAAATTAAGAAATCACCGATCCGGGAGAGGTTCCTTCGTGCGGTTGTAACAATTTGAGCTTGCCATCCTTGTCTGAAGCCATCAAGATCATTCCTTCGCTATCAATCCCCATCATTTTTCGTGGAGCCAAATTGAGTAGCAGGGTCACTTGCTTGCCTATCAAAAATTCAGGGGAAAAATGCTCTGCAACCCCACTCAATACTGTACGGTGACCAAGACCAGTATCCACCTTCAACTTCAAGAGTTTCTTGGACTTAGGCATCGCCTCGGCCTCTAGCACAGTCACCACACGAATATCCAGCTTTACAAAATCATCGTATGTGATTAGTTCCTTCATCGCTGGAACAGGGAGTTCTGAAGCTTCATTCATCTTTTTTGCGGTTTCAAGTTTTTGAATTTGTTGGGTCACTACCTCGTCTTCAATTTTCTCAAAAAGAAGTCCAATTTGTCCTAAAGTTTGATTTGCAGCAATCAAATTTCCGTTTCCAGCAGCGGACCAGGTAGTAGCAGTCATCCCAAAAGTGTGAAATAATTTTTGGGCCGTAAATGGTAAAAAAGGCTCTGAAAGGATTGCCAAATTAGCCGCAACATTTAATGCAATATTCAGAATGGTTTGCGTCCGAATGGGATCATTTTTGATTTCCTTCCAGGGTTCCGTGTCCGCCAAATATTTATTACCCATTCGCGCCAAATCCATCACCAAACCCTGTGCCTCTCTAAAGCGATACCGCTCAATAGAGGCTGCAATTTTTTCTGGAAAGCCTTCCAATTCGGTTAGTAACTCTTGGTCTATTCCTCGTAATTCCCCACGAACAGGAACTTTTCCCTCGAAAAATTTTTGGGTTAGGACCACAGCTCGATTTACAAAATTGCCATAGATAGCTACTAATTCCGAATTAGCTCTTTGTTGAAAATCTTTCCAGGTGAAATCATTGTCTTTGGTTTCTGGAGCATTTGCTGTGAGTACATACCGAAGTACATCCTGCTGACCAGGAAACTCTTTTAAATATTCATGCAACCAAACTGCCCAATTGCGGGAGGTAGAAATTTTGTCTCCCTCTAAATTTAAAAATTCATTAGCAGGTACATTGTCTGGTAAAACATACCCCCCGTGGGTTTTCAAAATAGCCGGAAAAATAATGCAATGAAATACAATATTATCCTTACCGATAAAGTGTACCAATTTGGTGTCTTGATCTTTCCAGTAAGGCTCCCATGCAATCCCTTTTTCCCTTGCCCATTCCTTGGTCGAAGAAATGTAGCCAATGGGCGCATCAAACCACACATAGAGCACCTTTCCCTGTGCACCATCTAATGGAACAGGAATTCCCCAATCCAAATCACGGGTCATGGAACGGGCTTGAAGCCCATCACCTGCCTCTAACCAGGAGCGACACTGACCTAGCACGTTATTTTTCCAATCTTCGGCATGCTCCACTAAAATCCATTTTCTTAAAAACTCTTGGTAGCGTGCCAAATCCAAAAACCAATGAGTGGTTTCCTTTAATACCGGGGTACTACCACTCAACTTAGACTTAGGATGAATCAAGTCAGTGGGACTTAGCGAGGTCCCACACTTCTCACACTGATCTCCATATGCGTGTTCATTGCCACACTTTGGACAGGTCCCTTCTATATAGCGGTCGGCAAGAAATTTTTTCGCCTCTTCGTCGTAGTACTGGGCGGTGGTTTGCTCCAAAAACTCCCCTTTTTGGTTTAGGTCTTTAAAAAATTCTTGAGCAGTTTCATGGTGAATAGCTGCAGAAGTCCGCGAATAATGGTCAAAACTAATCCCAAATTCACTAAAGCTTGCCTTCATCAACTCGTGGTATTGGTCAACCACTTGCTGAGGTGTCTTCCCTTCTTTGGCTGATTTAATTGTGATTGCCACCCCATGCTCATCCGAGCCGCAGATAAAGGCTACCTCTCTTCCCTGCGATCGGAGGTAGCGCACATAACTATCTGCAGGAATGTAACATCCAGCCAAATGACCAATATGTAACGGACCATTGGCATAGGGAAGTGCCGAGGTAACGGTATAGCGTTTAAATTTTGTGTTGCTCATGGAAGTGGGTGAACGCTCCTAAAAAAAACAAATGTTTTTCTTGAAACGAAACCTCAAAGATAGAAAATTAGCAGGAAGGCAGAAACGCTTTCCTAGGATAAATACCCTAACTTCACCGAGAAGCCTTGCTAGATTTTACAACAAAATTTGAGCGGGATAAATCCCACATTCCAGCGCGATTTTTTGGGTAATTCACTTATTTTTACCCAGAAAATTCCACTCTTCAATGACCCACGCTGAAGCCGCCCTACGGATCCAAGAACTTACCCAGCAACTAAATTACCACAACCAGCTGTACTACCAGGAAAGTCGTATAGAAATAACTGATTACGATTTTGATCAGCTGTTGGAAGAATTAATTCGCTTGGAACAATCATTTCCTGATCTGCTTAGATCCGATAGCCCAAGCCAGCGTGTAGGAGGAACCATCACAAAGGAATTTCAAACTGTTGCCCACGAATACCGAATGCTTTCCTTGGGAAATACCTATACCCCCGAAGAATTAATCGCCTTTGACGAACGGATTGCCAAAGGGTTAGGACATTCCAATTACGATTATTTCTGTGAATTAAAATTTGACGGCGTAGCAATCTCTTTAGTCTACGAGGAAGGGAAGCTGGTACGAGCCGTAACGCGCGGTGATGGAACCAAAGGGGATGATGTTACTGCCAATGTAACAACCATCCGAAATATCCCATTAACCATCGCCTCCCCTAATGTCCCAGCTAGATTCGAAGTTCGCGGTGAAATATTCCTTCCACTTAAGGAATTTGAAAAATTAAACGCTGAGCGGGAAGACAAAGGAGAGCCCCTACTTGCCAACCCAAGAAATGCAGCATCAGGCACGCTCAAGATGCAGGATAGCCGTGTGGTCGCGAAGCGCCGTCTCAATTGTTATTTCTACCAACTCCTAGGGGAAGAACTTGGGGTAGATCAACACGAGGATGCAATACACTTATTGGAAAGCTGGGGATTCAATGTTTCCCCAACCTACCAAAAAACAAAAACCATAGAAGAAGTTTTTGGATACATTGAATCGTGGCAAGAAAAGCGCTTTGAACTTCCCTTGGAAACCGATGGGGTCGTGATCAAACTCAACAACTACCCGCAGCGGGAAGAATTGGGTTTCACAGCAAAAAATCCACGGTGGGCTATCGCCTTCAAATACAAAGCAGAAAGCGCGGAAACAGCCCTCCTGTCGATCACCTACCAAGTGGGGCGCACGGGAGCCATCACTCCTGTGGCTAATCTTGCCCCAGTACTTCTTGCTGGCACCACTGTCAAGAGAGCTTCCTTGCACAATGCAAATGAAATCGAAAGACTTAATATCCACGAAGGAGATTACGTGCTGGTAGAAAAAGGAGGGGAAATTATCCCCAAAATTACAGGCGTAAATCCTACCAGAAGAAAAGCCGGAGCATTGCCCATCCCATACATCAGCCAATGTCCAGAATGTGGAAGTAGATTAGCACGAAAAGAAGGAGAGGCCAAACATTACTGCCTCAATACCGAGGCTTGCCCCCCACAAATCCTTGGACGAATCGAACATTTTGTGAGCAAGCGAGCCATGGACATTGACTCCTTGGGGACTGAGCGAATCCGTGCTTTAATTGATCAAGGATTTATCCGAAACTATGCCGACATCTATAGTCTTGAATCAAAACAAAACGAATTGCTTGGACTGGAGATGAGTGAAGATCAGTACGAACGAGATGTAAATGGGCTACTTTACATCTCTTTGGATAAAGTGCTGTTTGCCCTTACTGAAAGTATCTCCCTAAAGCAAATTCAAGACTTTGTCCTGGAGCATACCCAGCTCCCTATTCGAGAGAGAATAAAGGCTTTCCAAGAGCAACTGAAAATTTGGAAGAAAAAAGTGCCTTCCAATGTTGGGATGGTTGATTTTTTACTTCAAAACATAGCAGCTCATGCTGACTTAATGAAGTTGGAAGATTACCTACCCGTTGCGGTGGTATTGGAAATTTTTCTTGGACGACGCGTGGAATTTGAACTACTATTAGAGGCTAGCAAAAAGTACGGTACCATCCACACCATCCTACTTGAACTTCAGGTGAACTTATCTGACGAGCTGCAAGAGCGCATCAAAAAACTAAAAGCGAATACATTTCAAGAAGGGGTAATTCATAACATGATGGAGGGGATTCTTGCATCCAAATCCCAGGATTTTGACAAAGTCCTTTTTGCTTTAGGAATTCGAAATATTGGAGAAAATACAGCGCTCCTCCTTGCCAAACATTTTGGAAACCTTGAGAAACTTCAAACTGCTAGCGCAGAAGAATTACTAGAGATCAACGGGATAGGGGAAACCCTAGTCCAAAGCATCCAAGAATTTTTTGCACAACCCAAAAACGGTGAAATTATATACCAATTGAAACGACAAGGCTTGAATTTTGAAATGCAGGGAGGAGAAATTGTAGCACTGGGCACTACACTATTGGGTAAAAAAATCTTAGCCTCAGGAAAATTGAATCATTTCAAACGAGATGAGATTGTTACTTTTGTTCAAGCACATGGAGGACAATACCTGAGTTCAGTATCCAAAAATTTAGATTTCATCATTGAAGGAGAGGAAATGGGTCCCAGTAAAAAAGAGAAAGCGCAAAAACTAGGAATTCCGTTACTTACGGAAAATGAATTTTTAGCCTTGTTTCAAAAAGGCTAAATAGTGTATTGACAACAAACATGTATTTAATCGGTTAGGGAATCAATTGACTAGGCCAAACCACTAAAGCCGCAACTATGACGCATTTATTTAAAGGAACTGGAGTAGCATTGGTTACCCCATTTTTGGAGAATCAAGAGATTGATTTTGAAAGCTTAAAGCAACTGATTGATCACGTAATTCAAGGTGGAGTAGATTACCTTGTTGCTCTAGGAACAACAGGAGAATCAGCCACCCTAACCAAGCTAGAGAAAGCCAAAGTCCTCAAAGCTTGCATCCAATACAACAATGGACGTGTTCCTCTGATGGTTGGGATTGGAGGGAATGCCACTCAGAAATTAGTAGAAGAAATTGAAGAAACTGATTTTGATGGTATTTCAGGGATTCTTTCGGTCAGCCCCTATTACAATAAGCCAACGCAAGATGGAATCATCGCTCATTACCGAGCCTTAGCAGATGTATCCCCTTTACCACTCGTTCTATACAATATTCCAGGCCGGACCATGTCCAACCTTACCGCGGAAACTACACTCACCCTGGCGAAGCATCCCACTATTATCGGAATCAAGGAAGCTAGTGGGAATTTAGAGCAATGTCTACAAATTGCTTCTGCTAAACCCGAAGACTTCCTACTTCTTTCCGGGGATGACCTACTTACCAAACCGATTCAAAGCCTAGGAGGTTCTGGAGTGATTTCTGTTTTGGCAAATGCACTACCCGCCACTTTCAAACTAATTTTAGAAGGAAATACGGCTGAATCCTTGGCGGCTACTCATTCGCTTGTGGAACTTAATTCGCTTATGTATCAAGAAGGAAATCCTGTAGGCATCAAAAACTTATTATTTCAATTAGGTATCCTCCAAACGGACCAAGTACGCTTACCCCTCTTGCGTGCTAGCCAAAGCCTGTGCGAAAAAATCCGGATGGCAAAGCACTCTTAACCCATGACGCCCTTATCCGTAGTCCAACTCACCAGCACCATCCAACAAGTTCTTGATAAAGAACTCGAACCCTTAATCTGGGTAGTGGGCGAACTAGCGGATTTTAGGCAAGCTCCTCAAGGGCATGTTTACTTTGAGTTAGTGGAAAAAGAAGGCAACCAAGTACAAGCAAAAATTCGTGCCAACATCTGGCAATTCACCTTCCGTACGGTCGCTGCAAAATTCGAATCGGTAACAGGGACTACACTCAAATCCGGCATGAAGGTATTGGCTCAGGTGAGCGTAACCTATCATTCCGTCTATGGTCTTAGCCTAAATGTAAAAGACATAGACCCCTCCTTTTCTTTAGGGGAACGAGCAAGAATTCGACAGGAAACGATAAATAGACTGACACAAGAGGGAAAACTAAGAAGCAATGCACATTTTCAATTGCCAATAGTTATTCAACGGATAGCTGTCATATCCAGCTCAACTGCCGCTGGATATGGGGATTTCATCAATCAAATTGAAGGGAATCCTTCAGGGTATAAAATTTACTACCGCCTTTTTCCTTCCTTAATGCAAGGCAATGAGGCAGTGCCCCAACTCCTTGCCGCAATGGATCACGTAGCCAAAGAGGCCGCCAAGCTACAATTGGACGCTTTGGTGATCTTAAGAGGGGGCGGTGCTCAATTGGACTTGGATTGCTTTGATAACTATGCTTTGGCGCTAAAAATAGCTGAATTCCCCTTACCTGTCTTCACAGGAATTGGGCATGAGCGAGATGAGACCATTGCCGACCTAGTAGCACATACCCGTTTAAAAACTCCAACTGCAGTAGCAGAATTTATTTTATCCAGTTATCGGGAATTTGAAGACCATTTAGGAATAGCTGCCCAACGATTGGATTGGATTACCCGCTCCAAATTTAAAGAACAAGAACGCAGCTTACAGTCGCTGGGTTTTCGCATACAAGGAGAAGCAAAGCAACTCCTTTCCCGAGGAGAAGACAGGATACGCACCTGCTCCTCACGAATTTTCCTAGCAGCAACGAGTCGAGGGAAACAAGAACTAATAACGCTTTCTCAAAAAGGCGAACAGCTAAAAAAGGAATCGCAGCGCTACCTAAAACAGCAAAAGGATCGAGTATCTCAGCTTGAACTCCAAAGCCGACAATTGAATCCTGCCTCTTTGCTTGAAAAAGGATATACAAGGACGGAAAAGGAAGGGATTCCAATTCACAAGACCCTGGTTGCTCCAGGAGATCATCTTGTCACCTTTACGCCTAACCAAAGAATAATCAGTACTGTTCAAACCCTGGATAATAAATGAAAGACTTCACATACACCCAAGCCATGCAGCGATTGGAAGCTATACTAGCACAATTAGAAGAAGGTTCTTCCTCAGTAGACAGCCTTTCTGAACTAGTAAAAGAGGCCGCAACTCTCGTTAATTTTTGCAAAGAAAAATTGAGAGCAACTGAAGAGGAAGTTCAAAAGGCTTTTGAGGGGCTTTAAATCGGATGCTGTAGAAGCTGGAAATATAAAAACGGAAGTGAGCAATCCTTTTCCAAATACAGGATTAAACGTTTTCTGTGGATTGAATTACTTGTAAAAACTTTCGCGGAATACTAACCAACATATTTTGGTAAATTCCAGGTATTCGGATCAAAAAATAGTCTTTATTCCCCTTTTCTATACATTCTCCAATCATGTCCACGAGTGATCCACCGATCACTTTTACTTTTTCGCCAGGATCAATTTGCGAACCATCTGTTTCTATTGCTACACCGGTGGATACCACCCGTTGAATTGTTTCCACATCCTCGTCACGAAGGATCGCATGCTCCCCAGAAAAGTGCACAAACTTTACTGCTCCAGGTACTTTCAAACAGTTCCAAAGGTTGTTCCGATTGGTTTTCACAAAAACATACCCATTAAATAACGCTTTCTGTACCTTTTTTTTTCGGTCAGACCACTGTCTCAACTCTTCAACCATGGGTAAGTACACTTCTACTCCTTCCTCCACCAGCATGTCGGCAACTTTTTTTTCAGCCCGAGAACGGGTGTACATCACATACCATTTTAATTCCTGCATATCTCGTTTGCCTAGGGAGTGCAAATCTAAAAAAAATCATGGATTTAGGTTAAAAAAAACCTCTGGAACAGAATTCCAGAGGTTTGATTAAAAAAACCACCAACCTTAACCGTGATGCTTACTACCTTCTCAGCTTAATGCTTAGCTTGTCAGTAAGCAAGTACATCACGGGAACTAATACTAACGTAATAATAGTTGCAAAGGTTAACCCAAATATTACTGTCCATGCCATCGGTCCCCAAAAAGCTGCATTATCCCCTCCAATGTAGAATTGAGGGTCAAATTCAGTCAATAAAGTTGCGAAATTAATGTTCATCCCAATAGCCAAAGGAATTAAACCTAGTACTGTCGTAATTGCTGTTAATAGGACCGGCCTCAATCGAGTCTTTCCAGACTCCACAATACTAGCAAGCAAATCCGGGTAAGCCAGGTAACTTCCAGCAGGTATGCTCAATTCCTCTCTTTTTCTGGATCGAACCAAATTGGTGTAATCAATCAAAACAATTGCGTTGTTGACTACTACTCCTGCCAAGGAAATGATTCCAATACCAGTCATGATAACTACAAAATCCATATTGAAGATGACCAAACCCAAAAACACCCCGATAGTACTAAATAAAACGGAAGTCATGATGATAAATGGACTAATCACCGAGTTGAATTGCGCGACAATAATTAAGAAAATCATCGAGATGGCTATACCCAAGGCACGCATTAAAAATGCTTGAGATTTAGCTTGCTCCTCTTGTTCACCCGTATATTTCACTGTAATACCCTCAGGAACGGGGTAGGAACCCATTAAATCCTTAATTCGTTCATTTATTTCGGTTGCATTGTACCCATCCAATACATTGGAAAACATAGTCACTACTTTTTCCAAATCTTTTCTTTTTACAGATCCAAAAGTAGATCCATATTCAATACTCGCAACTGCAGAAATAGGGACCTCTCTTTTATCACCAAACTTATCTCTAAATCCAATTTTCTTATTCACAAGGGTATTGATATCGTATCTACTTGCTGTATCTAATCGTAAGAAAATAGGATAGTCATCTTCACCTTCTTTGAATTTGGAAACTTCTAGTCCAAACAAGGAAGTACGTAAATCCGTGGCAATGCTTGATGTGGAAAGCCCGAATCTTCGCGCCTTCTCTCGGTCAATTTGAACCACTACTTCTGGACTACCCAAAGAGAGATCTGTCTTTAACTCTTCCAATCCTACAATTGAATTAGATTCTAAATAAGCCCTAGTGTCTTCAACAAATGCAATTAATTGCTCATAGTCTTCTCCAACAAATTCGATATTGACCGGATTCCCTACTGGAGGACCATTTCGCTGCTTGTCCACGGAAATCAACACCCCTGGATACACTTTTGCCAAATTACGAATCACCTCCATTGCCTCGTTCGTATCAATTCCCTGACGATCAATGTAATCCACAAAGCCAATTGTAATTTTAGCTTTGTGAGGTGTGGATTGTAGGCTAGGACCTTGCGTAGGATCACCCGTCCCTTCTCCCACTTGCGTAATGATAGACTCAATGATTCCATCGTAAGGCTCCAAAACCTCAGCCATTTCATCTTCCATGGTATCCACAAAAGCATTGGTTGCCTCAATACTTGTACCTATCGGAAACTCAATAAATACGTTCAACAATTGCGGTTGGTTGTCAGGAAAGAAAAGTACTTTAGGTGAGCTTATCCCTAATAATCCTACGGAAAAAATCAATAGTCCAAAGGTTGCCCCAAAAATAAAATAGGGATTTTTACCACGCAATGCTTTATGTAAAGTTCGTTCGTATCCATTCTCTAACCGAACTAGAAAGACGGTTTGAAACCAACGAATTGCCTTCCGTAACAAGAAAACATTAATCAAGGTAAACACTGCTGCAATCTCAGAAAGAGACCCCAAGGCATTCCACCCAATCAAATAGAAAAGTAAACCTAGTCCTGCCAAAAAACCTGCAACTCTCAAACTGCTTTTTGTAGGTTTCTCCTGGGTCAAGTCCTCAATCTTCATAAGTAAAGAAGTCATTACCGGATTGATGACCAAAGCCACAAACAAAGAAGCAGAAAGTACAATAATCAAAGTAATTGGCAAATATTTCATAAACTCCCCTACCAAATCATCCCAAAATGCAAGAGGTAAAAATGCAGCCAAGGTAGTTAAGGTAGAGGTGATGATTGGCCAAGCCACTTCTCCTACCCCTTCTTTTGCTGCTTGCACAGCAGGTTTGCCTTCCTGCATCAACCGATAAATATTCTCCACTACCACAATACCATTATCCACCAACATTCCTAAAGCAAGAATAAGAGAGAAAAGCACCATCAAATTCAAAGTGATCCCAAATGCATTCAATACCAAGAAGGAAATGAACATAGATAGTGGAATTGCAGATCCCACAAAAAGTGCATTTCGAAAACCCATAAAAAACATGAGAACCAAGACCACTAGGATAATTCCAAAAATGATCGAGTTTTCTAAGTCACTAACTTGAATACGAGTTTGCTTACTTTGGTCGTTTGTAATGGAGATTTCTAAATTTTTAGGAAATCGATTCGCCTTAGTGGTTTCAATAATTTCCTTAATCTTATCTGCAGCATCTAATAAATTCTCCCCACTTCGCTTGGTTACATTAATCGTAATTACCGGTAGGTTCTTACTTCGAGCATAGGAGATACGATCCTTGAAAGTATCCTTTACCTGTGCCACATCCCGCAAATACACAATTTTTTGTTGGTCCGTTTTTACAATTACGTTCAGTAATTCTGATGGGTCTGCAAACTCCCCATCAATGCGAAGGGTACGTTCAAAATCTCCATTTTTTATACTCCCTCCTGATATGGTTAAATTTTCGGTTTGAATAGCCCCAGAAATATCTCCAAAAC
The DNA here is from genome assembly GCA_030833985.1 of Algoriphagus sp. Lineage (GTDB taxonomy): Bacteria > Bacteroidota > Bacteroidia > Cytophagales > Cyclobacteriaceae > Algoriphagus. The sequence continues at coordinate 14,398 of JAURGC010000056.1, forward strand.
TCACACCCACAGCTTCCATTTTGTAGGGATCCACATTAATTTGGATCTCCCGCTCTACTGTACCAGCGAGATCAGCCTTGGAAATTTCAGGCAACTTTTCAATGGCATCCTCTAAATACTCCCCAAATCGCTTCAATTCTTGCTCAGAATATGGGCCAGAAATATTCACATTCATGATTGGGAAGTCAGAGGTATTTACCTCCAAGACATTTGGATCTCGATCCAAATCATTAGGCAATCCACTTTTTGCTTTATCTACAGCATCCTTTACATCTTGAATCGCTTTGGAAATTTGAACTCCAGGAGTAAATTCAATTACTATAGAAGAGAAATCCTGAACAGAGGTAGACTTAATATCCTTGACATTATTGAGCGACTTCAACTCCTTTTCGATGGGACGGGTTATCAAGTTTTCCATATCTACAGGCGAATTACCCGGGTAAGGAGTACCCACATACACCGTTGGAATCACAATTTCAGGAAAACTTTCTTTGGGCATGGTGCGGTAAGCACCAAGTCCCAGTACAGAAATAATCAGCGTCAGAATAACAATAGAGGTGGAATTGGCTACACTAAAGCTTGAAATCCCAAACTCTCTGGTAATTTTTGATTTTTGAGAACTGTCCATGACTATTGCTTAGAAACGTTCACACTAAAATTATCACCTACTTCACGGAATCCTTTGTCCACCAAAATTTCAGTCCCCATCAATCCTTCTTTAATTTCACTTTGATCTCCTGTGGTATATCCACGGGTCACATATCTCTTCTTTGCCAAACCATTTTCCACAACAAAAAGATAATCTCCCTTGGTGTCAGATAAAATTAGATGAGCCGGCACTACCAC
>JAURGC010000019.1 GCA_030833985.1 Algoriphagus sp.
ACAACAGGTATTACTTATTCATCGACTTGGAAAATGGGACTTCCCGAAAGGGAAATTTGATAAAGGGGAGACACCAGAACAATGTGCAAAACGAGAAGTCGAAGAGGAGTGTAACATCCGGGTTCGAGTGGGCGATCACATTTGCACTACTTGGCATACCTATACACAAAATAGGAGGAGTATTTTAAAAAAAACCTATTGGTATGCGATGGTAAGTACGCACGATCTAAGCATGAAGCCTCAGCAGGAAGAAGGAATTGATGATATTCGATGGTTTTCCGAAATTGAAGCAAAAACAGCGCTGATTGATTCCTATCCTTCAATGCGGTATTTATTTAAAAAACACCTTAAAAATCAAGAGTAAATTAAAGTGAATAAGGGAGGAATTCGGTGACATTGCCTCCATAGCGGTGAACTTCTCGAATGACGGTAGAGCTTATAGCTGCGTACTGCGGTGAGGTGATTAAAAAAACGGTATCCAATTCTTCATTCAGGTAGCGGTTCATCTGACTAATGGTGTTTTCGTATTCGAAGTCGGTTGTATTTCTTAAGCCTCGAATTAAGAATTGCGCTCCAAGTTTTTTGGCCAAAGTAGATGTCAACTCGTTATAAACCACTACAGAAACCGCTGGGGTTTCTCGATAGATTTCTTCTATTTTTTTTACCATCAAATCGATATCGAAATACCGATTTTTTTTAGTTGAATTGTAACCAATGCCAATAATTACTTCATCAAATAGGGCTAAACTCCTCAATACAATATCATGGTGTCCTTTAGTATAAGGATCAAAGGAACCTGGGAAAATAGCTACTTTTTTCATGATTAAGGCTGCCAATAGGATTCAAATATTGCAGGAGCTTTGTTTTGTGTCAATCCTGAACCGTAATTTTGATTCGAATGAGGTTGGAGCAACCTGAAGTTTGCGAAATATTCTTTTCCCCATTCTTCGGTAATTCCATTATTCTTGGTGGCTCCAAATAAAGTGACACGTGCATGGTTTCTGTCGTGTTGCAAAGATTCCATCAAGATGAGGGTATACTTCAATACCTCCTCTTTATTGGCTGCCTCAAATCGATTGAAAACAGAAAGTTCTTGATCAGTAAATCCCCCCAAATACAGGTAATTATCAAATAGATTGATCCAAATTTCTTGGCTAATTAAATTAAATCGTTCCTTAAACAAATACGATAAAAAGGAACTCGCACCATGATAGAAAGTGAATTCAGAAAATCGTATGGAAAGAATTTGCTGCAATTTAGCAGGGATACAACTTACAATTTGGATGTTGTTGCTATCTACTGCTGTGTTAAAAAATACGGGGGAACTAGGAAGTTTTCCAGCTACCTCTAAGTATTCTTTTTCGTTTCCTTGTTGAAAAAGAACGCCTGGAATTAGCGTAAAGATCCCTTCATGGGCATAAATTTTGGCTGGTAAATCTAACTTGGCCAAAGAATCGGTAGCAAGCACCTCATCTAGTTTATTCCAATTCACCTGCTCATAGGTATGAATGCATGTGATGCTTTGGTTTTTGTCTTTTCCAAAAAGGATAAGTGAGTTAGGATAAAGAAAAAGTGATAAGCTTGCTGTTTGTATAGCAGCAAACTTATCACTCGTCTGGACCTTAAGGTTATTTTCCAAGATCAGTACCGGTTATTTCCAGTTCCCCTCTGTAGATGCGTCTGTTCTAGATCCTACACGCAATGCTTTTTCGTTATTGTTTGCTTTTCTTAGAGGGTTGATTGGAGCTGGGTCTCGAATTTCAAATACGCTCACCTTGTATCCACCCGTTTTTTCAATTTTATCGGCAAAGAACTCAAATTGTTTTCCACCTGAACCGGGAACTACAGGCAAAAGATTCATATTAAAATCTGGATGCTTTGCAGGTGAAAATAAGGAATCAATTACAGCAACGGATCCAATTGTATCGTAAGTAACTTTCGTTTCTTCAGCTCCATAATCAAGAAGCTTGGTTGTTTCTGTCCGCTGAACTAGCCAAATGGTACCAGATTCAATAAACATTTTCAATGAATCCCAAGTGCTCGCGTATTTTCCATTGGAAGCTTGGTAAGCTAATTGTGCATCACGCAACATTTCCAGTTTTTCGATCGTTGCAGCTTCTAGCAAAGCAATTCTTTTTTCTTGTTCTACAACGTCATCAACTCCTTTCCAAAGAAGGTAGCCTAGGACAGCAGCGGCAGCAAAGAAGGCAAATGAGAGAACTTTTGTTAGATTCATTTTGAGTGAGGTTTAGAAATCCAATTAAGGTTGAAGGTTTTTAAAACGTGCTATTTTAGGTATTTATTTTCAAAATTAAAATATCCTTTACACAATACTAATTCATTGAGTGATTTTATTCCAATAAAAATGGGATGAATATGTTGGTGATCGATGGAATGGAGTTCCTGTAAACTCATCCATTTGATTTCTGAAAGTAATTGATTTTCAGGAGTAAGTTCTGGATCACTACCCAAGCTTGTATCACCGCTAATTCGTTTCACTTCAAAAAAGCATTCAAGCGCATGTAAGGGAGGATCCAGGTATTCATTGAGGCAAATAAAATTACCAACGGTAATAGTCAATCCTGTTTCTTCGTGAAATTCACGGACAAGGTTTTTCTGGGCATTACTTCCAAATTCCATCCCTCCCCCTGGCGTGGACCAAAAATCCTGTTCCAAACTCATTCTGTGCTTGACCAGAAGAATTTTATTTTCCTCAATCAAGATTCCATTTACTCGAATCCGGAGTCGGTTTCCAAATTTTGATTCAATTTCTTTGCTGATCTTATCTTTTGACATGTACTTTCGTCTAGCGATGAACAAACCGACTTCCCTGCTTCCCACTCCTTCTGAATTACTTCTAAAGAGTTTTCCATTTCAACCCACACAAGGACAGGCTAGTTTTTTTGTAAAAATGGATGATTTTTTCCGAAAGCCCTCTCTAGATAAGCCGGTCTTTATTTTAAAAGGTTATGCAGGTACTGGAAAAACATCCCTTTTGTCAGCGGTCGTCAAAATACTTCCTCGACTTGATCTGCGCCCCCTACTTTTGGCGCCTACCGGTAGAGCCGCCAAGGTGATGAGCACCTACTCGGGACGATCGGCCTTTACTATCCATAAGATAATATATAAACCCAAAGGCGACCCTGGTACTTTAGGAGGGGGCTTTACACTACAAAAGAATTATTTTAAGGATACCCTATTTATTGTGGATGAATCTTCCATGCTTGCTGATGATGGAGGAATGTCAGGAAATTTACTTTGGGATTTAATCACTTACACTTTTTCAGGAGAAGGCAATCGCCTACTCTTTGTCGGAGATACAGCTCAATTGCCACCCGTGGGGAGCCAATACAGCCCTGCCTTAGATGGAGAATACCTACTTAGGCACTACCGCTTGGAGGCAGATCAAATTGAATTGGTCGAAGTCATGCGGCAAAAACTGGAATCAGGCATTTTATTCAATGCTACGCGTCTCCGAAATGAATTGGGTGTGGAAAAAGTAGCAGTAAAAATTCAGACGCACTTATTTAAAGATATCTTTAAAATGACTTCGGAAAAGTTGGAGGATGGCCTACGCTATGCCTATTCCAAGTATGGTACGGAGAATACCTGCATCATCACTCGTTCCAATAAGTCTGCTGTTCAATACAATGGGTACATCCGACAGACAATCCATTTTTACGAGGATGAAATTTGTGCTGGGGACCTGCTCATGATTGTGAAAAACAATTACACGTACATGGCCGAATCTGAGAAGGTTAATTTTTTGGCAAATGGGGATCTCGCCGAAGTAATGAAAATCCGAAGCTTTGAAGAACGGTACGGATTGCGATTTGCTACTTTAGAATTGCGCTTGTTGGATTATGCAGAAGAGCCATATTTCGAAGCAAAAGTCATTTTAGACACTTTGTATTCCTCGGGCCCTTCCCTGACTCGCGATCAGTACCGATCGCTTTATGAGCAAGTGAGCGAGGATTATGCCGACTTAGCTAATAAGGCCGAGCGAATGGAATACATTCGGAAGGATCCCTATCTGAATGCCTTGCAAGTCAAATTTGCCTATGCAATCACCTGCCACAAGGCTCAAGGTGGACAATGGAAGGCAGTATTTATTGATCAAGGTTATCTGGTAGAAGAACAGCTTGATGCCGAATTTATTCGGTGGTTGTATACAGCCGTAACACGGGCCTCTGAAGAATTGTATTTAGTCAACTTTTCACCTACATTTTTCGTTAAAGGATTGGTAGAAGAAGAATCAGAGGACTAATTCAGCTACTAGAATTTTAGAAGGGCAGTTAAATTTTTGGGAGCACTTTAAATTTAATCTGTCTCTCGGCTTGGAATTTTATTCATTCCTATTCTGTTATTTTGAAGAATGCCTCAAAATTTGAATATTTGAACATTAAACGAAATACACATGAAGAAAATAGCACTAGTTTTTAGCTTGTTTGTATTGGCTTTTGCCAATCAGATTCAAGCACAAGAAACAATTCCTGTAATTACTTTTAAAGAAAATAGTATCGACTTTGGTGACATCGTCCAGGGTCAAAAGGTGGAGCATACCTTTGTATTGACCAATACAGGAAAACAACCCTTGATTATCTCCAATGTGGCAGCTACTTGTGGTTGTACCGTTCCTAGCTGGCCAAAGGAACCGGTGGCACCTGGAAAATCTGCTGAAATAAAAGTTTCATTCAATTCCACAGGAAAGGTAGGGAAACAAAATTCAGTGGTTCGTATTTATTCCAACGCTTCCGAACCCATCGAAAAAGTTTCATTAATTTCCAATGTATTGACCAAATCCAACTAAAGTAATTACGTTTAAATTTCAAAAGCCTGTTCTTCAGTAACAGGCTTTTTTATTACCCAACCACATTTATTTTCGAGTTTATGGCACCAAAGAAGGAACGCAAAGTCACCATCCGTCAAGTATTTTCTACCATTATCTGGCCACGTAGAAGGCAACTATTGATTGGTTTAGTTTTGATTGTAATCAGTCGAATTGCAAGTTTAGTACTTCCTGGGGCCACCAAATTTTTGATCGATGAAGTAATTCCCAGCAATGATTTGCAGCAATTGAAAGGATTGATTTTTGTAGTGGTCCTCGCAATTGTCGTTCAAGCGGTAACTTCCTATGCCCTTACGCAAATTTTAAGCGTAGAAGCGCAGCATTTGATTTCTCAATTGCGATCTAAAGTTCAGCAACACATCATCAAATTACCTATTCGTTTTTTTGATAATTCCAAAACTGGAGAGTTGGTATCGCGCATCATGACTGATGTGGAAGGGGTTCGAAATCTGGTTGGCACTGGCTTCGCCCAAATGATTGGAGGAGGGTTGGCTGCCATAATTTCCTTGACTTTGTTGATTTCCATCAGTCCATCAATGACTGCCTTTGTGTTGTTACCGGTGCTAATTTTTGGTCTAGTTTCCTTGAAAGCCTTTGGTAAAATCAGACCCATTTTTCGTGAACGGGGAAAAATCAATGCTCAAGTGACAGGCAGGCTTACCGAAACCTTAGGTGGGATTCGAGTGATCAAAGGATTTAATGCTGAAAATCAAGAAATTAAAACCTTTGAAAGGGGAGTAGAAGAATTGTTTTTGAATGTTAAGGCGAGTTTGACTGCAACTAGCTTCGTAACTTCTGCAGGCGCATTGCTTTTGGGATTGGCCTCTGCTGGGATCATGGGTTTGGGGGGCTACCAAATCATGGAAGGGCAAATGACTTTTGGTGACTTCCTTGCTTTTACATTGTACCTCGGATTTATGATTGCTCCTATTGTGCAGATGTCTAATATAGGAAGTCAATTGACCGAAGCTTTTGCAGGTTTGGATCGTACTGAAGAAATCATGAACATGCCCTTGGAAGAAGATGATAAAAAACGGACGAAGAAATTAGCAGGTATTAAAGGGGATATTCGGTTTGAAAACGTGGCATTTGCCTACGAATCCGGAAAGGATGTGGTTAAAGGAATTACCTTTGATGCACCTGCAGGTACAGTAACCGCCTTGGTGGGTACCTCAGGATCTGGAAAAACCACCCTTGCAGGTTTGGCAGCAACATTTTTAAATCCGGATTCTGGGGTGGTTTACTTGGATGGCCACGATCTTCAGTCCATTACGCTGGATACTTTCCGTTCTCAGTTGGGTGTTGTGCTCCAAGACGACTTCTTGTTTGAGGGCACAATCCGAGAGAATATCCTTTTCCCAAGACCCGATTCCTCAGAGAGTCAGTTAGACATGGCGGTCAAAGCCGCCCATGTGCATGAATTTACCGATCGCTTTGAAAAAGGCTTGGATACCTTGATCGGTGAGCGTGGAGTCAAGCTCTCCGGTGGACAACGGCAGCGAATCGCTATTGCGCGAGCAATTTTGGCAGATCCGAGAATACTTATTTTGGATGAGGCTACTTCCAACTTGGATACAGAATCAGAATCCTTCATTCAGGCAAGTTTGAAAGAGTTGATGCAGGGGAGGACCACTTTCGTTATTGCTCACCGACTAAGTACCATACGTCAGGCTGATCAAATTTTGGTAATCGAGCAAGGACAAATCGTGGAGCAAGGCAAACATGAAGAACTTCTCGCTAAAAAAGGAAGGTATTTTGATTTATATACCTATCAAGCACGGATTTAATTCCGATTATTTTTTTCCTTTTCTTTGGAAAGGGTCAGTAAGGCTACTGTAAATAGGATGAGAATGGTCCCCGCCCAGTCGTATCCAGAGAACGATACACCCAGCCAGAGCACGGCTGTTAAGGTAGCAGCAAGTGGCTCCACGCTACAAAGTAAGCTGGCGAAGGTGGCTCCAATTTTGGATACAGCAGTGAGGAAGAAATAGAAGGCAAGAACGGTTCCGAAAATTACAATGTACCCAAAGGCAAGCCAAGTTTCTCCATCCCAGTTACCAGAAAAATACCATGGTTGCAACCAGATGGACAATACAATCCCACCTACCAGCATGCCCCACCCCGTAATGGCTGCTGGAGAAAAACTCCGCAACAAACCTACCGGTTGGATGGTGTAGAAGGCGAGTGCTAAGGCGGAAAGCAAACCCCAAATGAGCGCTTGATTTGAAATTACCAAAGACTCTGTTGAGCCATGTGTAACCAATAGGAATGTGCCTGCTAAAGCAAAAATCAAAGCCAAATATTCCCCTAAAATTGGCCATTTTTTATTTTTTAAGGCATAAAACCCCAATACAAATACAGGTCCTATGTATTGCAAAATGGTAGCGGTGGCAGCGTTGGAAAGGGAAATACTGTAAAAATAGGTGTATTGTACAGCCACCATGCCCAGAATGCCAAAAAGCAAAAGTTTGCTTGCATCTTTAGGAGTTTGCCAGATGGCAAAGGCAGCTTTTTTCTCCCGGACAATCGAAAATAAGATGAGCAAAGTTCCTGCTAGTACCATGCGCCAAGTAACGAGCCAAGCAGGATCCACTTCCTTACTTTGAAACAAATACTGTGCACAAGTTCCTGAAATTCCCCAAAATATAGCCGAGGTCATGGCCATTAAAAATCCAGATATTTTTTGATAGGAACTAGTCGACATAGGGCAATTGGTTCGACGAATATATCTCAGGTAATTGAAAAATAATATGCCCCTTGGGAAGATTTCGTGGAAGTATATCCGAATTAGAACTTGGTAAATCCCGAGCTATTTCAGAACTTCCCTAGTAGTGTATGCATTTTATCTCAAAATACATGCGTTCCCAATTTACTTTCTTTTCCTTCGATGCATCCCTCGTTTTCCGCAAGAATAGCCACCCATAAAGACATCAAGGCTCTTTGGGGAATCTTAGAGCCCATGGTTCGACAGGGAGGAACCTATGTTTTTTCCTTAGATAAAACCAAGGAATCAATGATGGATTACTGGATGGAGGTAGATAAAGTTACTCTTGTGGTGGAAATGGAGGGGGTAGTTGTGGGGACCTTTTACCTAAAAGCCAATCAAGAAGGCTTGGGGGACCACATTTGCAATGCAGGATTCGTAGTCTCTCGAGATATGGAGGGGCAGGGATTGGGGCGCTGGATGGGTGAATATGCTCAAGAAGTCGCCAAATCCCGTGGATTTTTAGCGATGCAGTTTAATTTTGTCATCCAATCTAACCAAAAAGCTGTTCGCCTTTGGAAATCTCTTGGATTCTCGGTGATTGGGGAGATACCGGAGGCTTACCGCCATCCGAATTTGGGTTTGGTACCCGCCCTCATCTTCTATAAAAAATTATAAGATTATTCATAAATAGGAAATTGGAACAGTTGGGGTTATCAAATGCGGATAAATCACCCCAGTCAGCCTGTCCACGGACCACTACTCATTTAATGGAACTTCAAATCTTTTTTCAATTGCTTAGAGGTAAATAAACGGATAGTTGCAAATAGTTTTAAATTCATTGAGCTTTAAATCGTCTAGTTTTTTCAATCATGCCTATCGATCGCCGAAGTTTTATCAAATCAACTTTACTTAGCAGCTGCTCGTTTCTGTTGCCACCGGCCATTCTAGACTTGTGGGCAGGAGAGGAACAAAGCCTTCGCTTGGGATTGATTACGGATCTGCACAAGGATATCATCCACGATGCTGATCTTCGATTACAAACATTTTTAGAGGCTCTAAAAAGAGTATCCCCGCATGTCAAAATTCAATTGGGTGATTTTGCCATTCCTAAAAAAGAAAACCAAGCATTTATTGATTCATTTAATCAAGGACCTATTCCTTCCCTCCACGTGATAGGAAATCATGACTTGGATGAGGGCAAAACCAAGGAGCAAGTGATTCAATCGTTTGGCATGCCAGCAGCCTACTATTCCCAGGTAATCCAGGGGGTTCGGATCCTCGTCTTGGACGGGAATGATCCTGGCTCTCCGAAATACAACGGTGGCTATGCCTCTTACATCGGTAAAGTCCAGCAGGACTGGTTAAATCAACAGTTGACAGATTCTTTGGAGCCAGTGATTGTGATTTCTCATCAGCCGATAGCAGGTATCTACGTGATGGATAATGCTAGCGAAATACAGGCCTTATTGAGTGCATATCACAGCAAAATCATCCTTGCTATCAATGGTCATGCTCATGTAGATCAATTTATCAGAGTAGGAGGTATCCCGTATTTACACTTGAATTCTGCTTCGTACTATTGGGTGGGAGAAAAACACAAACACTTCAGTATGGATGCTTTTTCGCATCGTACCTTTCCTGACTTGTCGCGTACCTGTCCTTACGAAGAAGTCCTTTTTGGTATTTTGTCACTGGATAAAAAGGAACGGAGACTTACACTTTCTGGTACAAAAAGCAGGTGGATTGGTCCTTCTCCTTTGGAATTGGGATACGACATCTTATCCAAAGCTGAGCAAGAGCTGTACGTTCAACCGCAAATTTCAAATAGAATTATCCCCTAATTTTTTGCAGGTAAACTTTCCAAGATAAGTCGAATTAATTCAGCTTTATCTCCGTTTGGAATCCACCTTGAAACAACCAATAAATCGTTTTCAGGATCCACATAAATCATGTTGGTGCCTGCTCCGATGTGCAGAAACGCAGATTTGGGAGCGCTTGGTATTTGTTTCTGTTGCAAATTGAGGTAATAATTCATAAACCCATAATCGGGTTGCACAGGAGTGGGGGTTTTGGAAAGTTCAATCCAAGAGCGCGGAATGAGTTGCTTGCCATTCCAGTTTCCATTTCGAAGGGTGAGGTAGCCGAATCGGGCTTGATCCCAAGCGGAGAGCATCATGCCTCCTCCCCAATGCGATCCACCACTTACAGATTGGACAATTTGGCCATCCAAGACGACGAAAGAGTTTTCGTATCCAGTCCATCTCCAAGTGGGGCTTGCTCCAATGGGATCCATAATTTTTTCTTTCAAAATTTGAGGGAGTGGTTTCCGCCAAACATTCAATAGGGCCAAAGCAAGGACATTGACTCGGGTGTCGTTGTATTCGTAACTGCTACCCGGTTCCCGTTGATCTCGGGCTCTTTTCTGCTTGACTCCTTCTGAAGGGCGATCGCCCCAATCCGGCTTGCCCCAGAGGGTGCCTTCCCAATCGGAGGTCTGCCGTAACAAATTATCCCAGGTGATTTTTTGGTTGTGTGGGGTACCAAATAGGTCAAACACATCTTCTTGATCAAGGTGATCTGCCTTGTTGACTGCCAAACGTAAGGGGTCGTAGGGATAGATGGGTGCCATGTAGGGATGAACCTGATCTTGCACTGAGCGAATCAAGCCTGCCTCCACAGCTAAGCCAGTGGTGGTAGAGAGAAAGCTTTTTGCTACACTAAAGGTCAAATCTACGCGTGCAGGATCCCCCCATTGCCCTACTACATACCCTTTGTAAATAATCAATCCAGTAGCCGAACCACGCTCTTTCATTGGGCCAACAGGAAAACCAAAAGGCTCTCGTCCAAAGCTACTTTCGTAATGAGCAATTTTTAAGTTGTGGTTTTCTGAACTTTCATGTGTTTCTGCAAATTGGATGGCTTCTTGGAGTTTAATTGCATCCAATCCCAATTCTTTGGGACTTTTGGTTTGCCAATTTCCAGCTTCTGGAAAATAATTTTGTGCGTGGGATGTCAGTGGGGCAGTCGCAAGGATAAAAATAGAAAGCAAGAAATTCTTCATGGTGGAGTCCTTTTTTTACCCGAGTTTACAACATTACCGCAGGAAACCCATCCCATTTATCAAATCTTTTTGGCCTGCAGTTTTCAAAACTCTTTTACCTGGTTCCTGTTTATAATTTGATCCAACTAGAAATAGGGAAAGCCAAGTTTATTTTGGTCTATCCATTTAAGTAAATTCTAAATGAGCGAAAAGAAAATTTACATTGTGGGAGCAGGTCTCTCTGGCCTAATTGCCGCGTTAGAATTAGAAAAAGCGGGTTTGTCAGCAGTGATTTTGGAAGCCTCAGATCGGATAGGAGGCAGGATGAAAACAGATGTTGAAGCTGGATACCGGTTTGATCATGGGTTTCAGGTGTTAAACACCGCCTATCCTGAACCGAAGCGATACCTTGATTTTCAAGCCTTGCAACTCAAGAATTTTGATCCTGGGGCAATTATTTTTGAAGAAAAAGACTCCTATATTCTCACAGATCCACTTCGAAATCCATTGAAATTGGTAGGAATGGCGGTTTCTAGAGTAGGAACCTTTTTGGATAAGGTGAGGGTATTTACCCTAACCCAAGATTTAAAGAAGAAGAGCTTGGAGACCATTTTTGCGGAACCATCTTCGCCAACCCACGAATACTTGAAAAATTATGGATTTTCTGATGCCATCATTTCCAATTTTTTCAGGCCTTTCTTTCGGGGAATTTTCTTAGAAAAGGACTTGGAAACGAGTTCTAGAATGTTTGAGTTTGTATTCAAGATGTTTTCTCAAGGCTATGCAGCAGTTCCAGCGAAAGGGATGGGTGAGATTCCTAAAATGATAAAAAGCCAATTACAAAGGACAGAAATTAAACTGAATACCCCTGTTGCAAGTGTGGAAGGGGAAAATATTTTACTTTCAGATGGGACGCAAATTAAGGCAGATCGTATCATCGTGGCTGTGCAGCCAGATTTAGTGATGAAACAGTTGGAGGGGCAGTTTGCGCCTGCGCGTAAGGTGATCAATTTGTATTTTGCTGCTCCCAAATCCTTCCTTGGGAGACCGATGATTGGCTTACTTACTGGGAAACGAGTGATCAATAATTTGGTTTTTATGGAGGATGTCTCTAAAGAATATGCACCTAAGGTGAAGTCACTGCTTTCTGTAACTGTATTGGATACCACCCTTGCCGAAAAGGAATTGATTAAAGTTGTTCAGTCTGAGCTAGAAGAAATTTCTGGATGGAAGGCAGATCAATTTAAGCACTTAAAAACGTACTTTATCTCACATGCCTTGCCTCAGGTAGGAGATTTAAAGTTGAGTATTCCTTTTACCGAATGCAAGGTATTGGACCACGTATTTTTGGCAGGAGATTACCTCTTGAATGGATCAATCAATGCAGCGATGACTTCAGGTAGAATCGCAGCGGAAGCGGTGATTCACTCGTTCAGAAAAAGAGAATATTAAATTAGAGTTTCTGGTTATTTTTTGTCCAGGTTGAAGATGGAGCGCAATTCTACCGCATCTTCAGGTTTCATCCGCTGGGCAAGTACCAGGCGTAATTGCCTTCTTCTTAAAGCTCCTTCGAATAATTCAATTTCCTCTGGGGATTCAGGTACTACTTGAGGAATTTCAATCGGTTTGCCATTTTGATCTACTGCCACAAAAGTAAAAAATGCACGGTGTGTCCTAATTTTCTTGCAGGCAGGAATGTCTTCTGCGGTTACTTCTATGTATACTTCCATGGAAGAAGTAAATGCCCTCGTAACTTGAGATCTAAGAGTGACTACATTGCCTAGATTGATTGGCTCCTTAAAGGAAATATTGTCTACTGATGCGGTAACAACAATTCGATTGCAATGCTTCTGGGCGGCAATGGCAGCAACAATATCCATCCAATGCATCAATCGTCCACCCATGAGGTTGTTGAGTGTGTTTGTATCGTTGGGCAACACCATCTCCGTCATGATAGTCACGGAGTCTTTCGCAAACTTTTGATTAGGCATATTGATTGAATTTATTCAAAAATAGCACTAAAATTCTGTAAAAATTATATTTAAGAATTATATCCAAATTTAATTTGGATATAATTCTATTTTAAGTTGTTTTAGATCAGTAAAGTTTCAGTGGCCCCAGCCCTCTTTTCCGAGCAAAGGAACAAAGGAAAACCCCTCAAATTCTTCACGTTTAATTTCGGTAGCTGACTTTTTGGTGATTTTCACCATGGCTTGCTTTTTCCGGTCTCCTAAGGGGATAACTAGAATCCCTCCGATTTTCAGTTGTTGAATAAGGGCTTCAGGGACTACTGGAGCCCCGGCGGTCACGATAATTTTATCATAGGGGGCATGTGTAGGTACACCGCCAGTGCCATCTCCATAGAATAGTTGAAGTTGGATTCCCAAGCGCTGCAAAAAACGACTGGTATGTTCAAAAAGCTTTTTTTGGTATTCAATACTGATGACTTCTGCACCCAGGAGGTGCAAGATGCAGGCTTGATATCCCGATCCGGTTCCAATCTCAAGTATTTTATTTCCAGGAATAACCTCTAGAAGAGAGGATTGAAAGGCAACCGTATAGGGTTGGGAGATAGTTTGACCTTCACCAATTGGAAAGGCTTTGTCCTCGTAGGCATGGGAAATCAAGGCCGTGTCGAAAAAAAAATGACGTGGTAGCACATTGATTGCTTCCAATACTGCCTCGTTTTGGATTCCTTTTTTGCGAAGCTCGGCAACCAGTGCTTTTCGTTTTCCTTTATGTAGGTAAGTATCTTCTAACTTGAGCATGAATTTTGAGCTTGAGTCCTCGAAGATAATTGATTAATTGCCGTACTTTGAATCCGGAAAGGCAATTTTTTGGAAGGATTGTCTAACGTACTTAATTGCCCATAGATGTTTACCGGAATTATAGAAGCCATCGGGACCCTTAGCAATATCACCACCGAAGGGACCAACACACACTATTATTTTTCAAGTCCATTGACTGCCGAATTGAAAGTAGATCAATCCTTGGCACACGATGGGGTCTGCCTAACAGTAGTAAAAGTTACTTCTGAAGGCTACCAGGTTACTGCAATTGCCGAAACCTTGCAAAAGACCAATTTATCCGCCTGGAAAGTGGGTAAAAAAGTGAACTTGGAACGCTGTATGTCTGCAAATGGACGATTTGATGGACATATTGTCCAAGGCCATGTTGATCAAATTGGAACGATTCAGCGAATTGCAGATCAGGATGGTTCTTGGCTTGTAGACGTAAGTTTCGATGCTGAATTGGGTAATGTAACCGTAGAAAAAGGATCAATCACTTTAAATGGCACCAGCCTGACCTGTTTTAATTCTGCTCCAGGGTTTTTTTCGGTGGCTATCATTCCCTATACCTACGAATTCACCAATTTTCATCAATTGGAAGTAGGGGACCTAGTTAACTTGGAATTTGACATTGTGGGAAAATACATTCAGCGCATCACCAAAGGCTATCTTTAAATATACTCTTTGAAGGAAAACAAAAAATGGCAGCAAAAATCTCTTGCTGCCATTTTTTATAGTAGCAGTACTTATACCTTGATGTAGATTTTATTTTTATCCATCAGAAAGCCAATGCTCCAAATCAAGAGCATGTAAGCGATGGCAAATAAAAAGGAGGCATTTTTTGGTTCCAGCCAACTGCTGAAGGCTTCTGCATAAATGAACTTCTTCAAATTAATGTCACCCATGGGGATAAAAGAAATAAGTGAGATTACTACTCCTGAGCATACGTAGAGGATGAGCGGATTTCGTCCAAAGGCTTGAAAGAAGTAAGTCCAGGAGGAAATCCGATTGATCTCCACTACAAAAACAAGTACTGAAAGCATGACGAGATCCCAGCCTACAGTCAAAAGTACATAGGGGCTGGTCCAGATTTTTTTATTGATTGGAAATAGCACATCCCAAGCATAACTCAAACCAATCAAGAGAATTCCCATCACGAGAAGCATTCTGACGACTGGAACGCTATTTCCATTTTTTTGGATAAAACGGCCCGTTAGGTATCCTGCAATTACATTGACGATGGAAGTGAGTGTGCTCAAAATACCTTCTGGATCGAAGGGAATGCCTTCTCCCATATACATGCGCTTTTCGCCTATGATTGCCAGATCTAGGTGAAGCGCCGCATTTCCCTCCAGGCTGTATGGATCACCGGCAGTTCCGAAGTAGTATAGGATAGGCCAATAAAGAAGTAGGGAGGCAATGCTAAAAATCCAGCCTAGTCGAATTCCTCCCCAATACAAGAGGAGCGCAGCTCCCAAATAGGAGAGTGCGATGCGCTGCAAAACGCCCAGCAATCGAACTTCCGTCACATCGATGAAAGCAAGTTGGCCGGCTTCATTGGGTTCAAAGAATGGAAAAGCATTGAGCAGCCAACCAATCCCAAAAATGAGGGCTGTGCGTGTTCCGACTTTTTTGTAAAAATCTCCAGGTCGCATGTCCTGCATTTTTTTGAGCGCAAAACTCATTGCATTTCCTACCACAAAAAGAAAGGTGGGGAATACTAAGTCAGTAGGAGTAAATCCATGCCAGTCGGCATGAGCAAGTGGCGCATAAAGGGTGCTCCAATTCCCAGGGGTGTTCACAATAACCATAAAGGCCAAGGTCATTCCCCTCAATACGTCCAAGGCTAAGTAACGTCCTTTCAAGAGGGTGGCTTGTTGATCTATTCTCATGGATTATGTTTGGGTTTTATTTGATGATTCATCTTTCGTAGATTAATTTATTTAAAATTAGATGGGTATAAAAATAACTCCCCTTAAATTTATTCAGCTTCCAAATCTAGCAGTTTCAACATGAATCCCTTTTTCTTCCGAAATGTCCTTTTTTTTACGCTCTTTTTCACCTTACTCTTTTCCAAAGGATGGGCTCAAATGCATGCTTCTTGGTCCTTGGAGGAGAATAAAATCACTGTTCCCCAGCAGCATAGGGCAACCCTTACCCTGACCAATCGTGGTACGCGACTCTTAGATGCAGGCTGGAAGTTATATTTTAATACCATCTTTATTTCCATTCAGAGCCAGTCCTTGGATCCAAAATTGAGTTTAAAGCATTTGCAAGGGGATTTCTTTGTATGGGAAGGGGAGACGCCCTCCTTGAAACCCAACGAATCTTTTTCACTATCCTACCGAAGTTCTGGTACATTTTTGAAGAATGCGTATCCTCCTGAGGGATTGATTCTTTTGCATGCGGATGGGAATGTGGAGGAAATTTCCCAATACCAAAAAGAGGTCATTACGGAGGCCACTTTGGTGGGACTCGCTGCCGGCACTTCTTTTCCCGTAACCTCTTCAGCCCGGCGTTATGCCGAGAATGAAGAACTTTTCCCCTTACCTGATCAGCAAATTCCTCCCTACCTGCCTTCTCCCAAAAGTTGGAAGTATACCGGCTCGACGGTATCGATAAGCCCTGGAAGGATTCAGATAGAGGGTGCAGCAGCCTTCGTAAAAAGCAAAGAATACCTGGAGACTGCGCTGAAAAATGGATTTTCTTCCAATACTAGTGGTCAATCACCTGCCTTGAAAATTCGATTGGAGCAAGTTACTTCTCTCCCTAGGGAAGGATATACGCTAAAAATTACAAGTGACCAGGTACTGATTCAGGCTTCAACTGCAACTGGAGCCTTGTATGGGGTCAATTCTTTTTTAGCTCTTATGCCTCCCGCCTTTTGGAAAGATGGAGTACAGGAACTTGTTCTTCCTCAGGTAGAGATTGAAGATGCGCCAGCCTTCGGTTACCGAGGGCTTTTCTTGGATGTCGCTAGAAACTTTCAATCCAAAGAACAAGTGCTTAAACTCTTGGACCTGATGTCTTTCTATAAGTTGAATGTATTTCACTTCAACTTAGCCAATGACGAGGGATGGCGAATTGAAATCCCTGGGTTGCCAGAATTGACCGAATTCGGAGGCCACAGAGGTTTCTCAGTGGATGAATCAGAATTTCTATGGCCATACTATGCTTCTGGAGCAGATCCTAACCAAAGTGCCACGGGAACAGGCTTTTACACCGTAAAAGATTTCCAAGAAATCTTAACCTATGCGAAGGAAAGAAACATCGAAGTGATTCCTGAACTCGGCGTACCTGCACATTCTAGAGCGGCCATCTTAGCCATGGAAAATCGATACCGAACCTTCATGCAAGCAGGAATGGAGAAAGAGGCACTTGCCTACCGTCTCGCAGATCCGAAAGATGAGTCTAACTACTTGTCAGCTCAAAATTTCAGGGGCAATACAGTGTGCGTTTGCCAAGAATCCACTTATGCTTTCTATGAAAAACTGGTGGTTGAAATTGGGAAAATGTATGCTGTTGCAGGTGTTGAGCCTAAAAATTGGCACAGTGGTGGAGATGAAGTCCCCAAGGGAGTGTGGACTTCATCTCCAATTTGTGCAGATTTTTTGGCTAAAAACTCACAACTCCAAACAGGAGATCTGATCGATTATTTTCGAGAGCGAATAGCCAATATCCTTCAAAAATACGGCTGGAAGATGGGGGGATGGGAGGAAATTGGACAGACTCATGGTACCACTACCATCAGCCCAAACCCAAAATTTGCCAACCAAGAATGGAAGCTCTATGCCTGGAATGCGGTAGCCGGCTGGGGTGGAGAGGATATGGCGTACAAACTTGCAAATGCGGGCTACCCGGTCATTATTTGTTCTAGCGCCAATTTCTACTTTGATCTCGCGTACTCATGGGATCCTGATGAGCGAGGACATAGTTGGAGCGGGGTAGTTGATTTGTATCAGTCCTGGAAGGCCGTACCTGGTAAATTGTACCTTTCTCACGATCAAACCATCGATGGGAATCCCTGGAACTGGTCGGAGCAAGCACAAAAATTCACTAAACTGACCGATGAGGGACAGCAAAAAATAATTGGAGTTTCTGGTCAAGTATGGACAGAAACAATCAAAGGAGGCGAGATGCTGGAGTATTACCTCTTTCCAAAAATGCTAGGCTATGTAGAACGTGCTTGGCATGGAGACCCAGATTGGTCTTTGGAAGGAACGGAGTACGAGATGAAATCCAAGCGATCTAAAGAATGGAATCAATTTGTTAATTTGGTGGGAAAACGAGAGCTCCCTCGATTGGAAACTATTTTCGGGGGTGTTGCCTATCGTTTGCCACGACCAGGTGTTCAGGTAATAGATCAGCAGGTGCTGGTCAATTCAGCCTTTCCAGGAATGTTGATTCGGTATACCGACTTGGGAGAGGAGCCTACCGTAGATTCACCGATTTATCGAGAGCCTATTTACTTTCGACCGGGGTATGCGCCAAGATTCAAGTTATTTATGCCCTCCGGAAAATATGGGTTGAGTTCCGGTATTGACTAGAGCATCTTCACCAAGGGCTTGTAAGCATCGAGCAAGGTTTCGTTGTGTGATGCTCCCTGATCTGAGTTGGAACTGGCGAAAACTTCTGGAGTGATTCCTTTAGCCAGGAGTTGTGCTGAGGCTTCAACACAGATGGCCTGGAGTAGGGCTGTTCCGATGACCGTGGAGGTAGGTCCTATGGGTGTATCCAGGCCATCAAGTGTGATCGCTGCATCTCCAATTTCTCCAAAATTATCCAATACCACATCTCCCAGTTGGTACAATTTGAGCCCTGAGACGTGTCTAGAGGTGACCGATTTGCTGTGTGCTAGATTAGTGATGACAATAACTTTTGTGCCTTGCTCACGGGCATAAGTGGCTAATTCAATGGGGACAGCATTTCTTCCTGAATTGGAAAAAATGAGCAGCACATCATTTTTAGTCACTGTATACTCTTGAAAAAGGATGGGAGCATACCCCTCCTTTCGTTCCTCATCTGTACTTCCTGTGGCACTTTCATGTAGCATGAGTTGTGGGAGTAAAAGTGGGCGCACACGCGCAAATCCACCTGCTCTGTAAAATATTTCCTCTGCCAGTAAATGAGAATGTCCTGTTCCAAAAGTATAGATCCATCCTTCCACTGAAAGGCTATTGGAGATGAGGGTTGCAGCCTGCCAAATCAATCCCTCTTGCAGGAAAGCAAGCTTCATTTTTTCAGTCAGCAATTGTTCGTATTTTTTGTAAGATAAGGCAACCATAGTTGGATAGATTGAATTAATGAAGCAGGACTTCATCCACAAACACCCAGCCCTTGGCACCTGCTCCAGGATGCCATGACGGTAATTTGGCAATGGGATTTACTTTCACACGAATTTGATCAAAAGGAGAATTGGGTAATGGAATTGAAACCAAGCCAAATCGGCTTTCTTGGATTTTTGTAGGGATAGGTTGTGGAGCTACATTTACCTTGTTCCATTTTTGATTGTATGCGGTCCATACTTCGATCGATTGGGGAGGGAAAATGTAAGCTCCCTCATTTAAAAGTAGACTCAATTCCACTTTTTCAGGTTGGTTGGTACCCACTGAAAGAGTGATATCCAAGGGGGAATCTGTAAATCCTAGCCAGTCTCCAGTCGTATGGTTGTTTTTTGCCTTGATGCCATCAAATAAGCTGCTAGCACCTTTGGCTGCGTACTTTGGATTTGGAGGGTTTGCCAAACTGTAGCTGCTTGGTGGAGTACCTTTTTTGATAACCAGTTCTTTGGCATCACTGCTTCCTATCCAGCCAGAGGCAAATGCTCTTGCTCTAAGTGAGGTGGAGGCATTGAGTTGAATTGGCTTGGTATAAATGGGGCTACTGATGCTATCTGGAAGGGTACCGTCTAGTGTGTATCGAATTTCGGTGGAGCGGATTGGATGGGATAATATTACCTCTATTTGCTCTTCAAATAGGATTTCATCTAATTTGATTTTAGGGGGATTGAGCGGGTAGATGACGCCGGTGTCAGAATACCCAAATTCTAGGTTTGTAGAGGAAAGGGCTTTACTTAATTTATTTTTTTTAGCCTCATCTAGTCCGGTTTGCCAAAGGAAAAGCTTCTTCAATTGGCTCATCTTTTCCAAGGTCTCTAATCCTGATTCATCCAATTCGTTTCCTGATAGCGCAAGGACTTGGAGATTTGGTAATTGGAGTAACTTTTTAAGTTGGAGGCCAGGAACATTGCTAAAATTGAGGTAAAGGGCTTCAAGATTCTGAAAATCAGCCACTATACTTAGATCCGCATTTTGGAGAGGCATGCGATTTAATATTAGTTTTACCACCTGATTCTGGATGGGCTTTAGTTCGTTTAAGGATTTAGGATCAAAGGCAGAAGCTCCAAAATAGGCTACTTCAAGAGCAGGCGAACCGGGGTAAATAGGGCTTACTTTTCTGAAGAATGTAGTGAGGGAGGTTATTTTATCTGGGTCAGCTGATGGGAAGTTGTAATTTTTCTCCGCAGAAAATCGATTGACTACCAATTGATAAAAGGGTTCTTCTTTCGGGAGCTCAGCTACTTTTTGATCAAATCGTGCTCCAGAAACCACCCAAAGCCGAAGGATTTCTAACTCTTCATCCGAAAGTTGTAGTTTATTTTTAGGGGGCATGTGATCCTCATCTTCCAACGGAAGGTGGATTCGTTGGATTATTAGAGAAAGTTCTGGCTCACCTGCTACAAAGAGAGGCCCTGATTTGCCTCCTTTTTGGATTCCAGTAAGCTGGTCTAGCCGAAGCTCCCCCTTTACTTTAGTTGCATTATGACAGGTTATGCATTTGGACTGCAAAATCGGTTGAACCAAATGCTGAAATACTTCTGCCTTTTCCAATGCAATGTTGTCATCCATCGGGTTTTTTAAGGGAGCAAGTAAGAAATTCGATCCATGGGTCAATTCAGCCCCAAAATGTCCCGTAAGCACAATAAGAAGCGTAAGGCTGATTGCTAAGGCTCTGAGGATAGGTAATTTGTTGTTTTGTAAATAGTATATAGCACAGGCCATTGCTAGGGTAGCAACGGCCGTCCATTTATGCCAGTCGATCGAATCACCCTCGAAATCTTCGGTAGCCAAAAAAAGTCCTGCAATTACCGTGATACCTGCCAGATTTGTTCCTATTAGCAGTAACCATGAGAAATATTTCATTCGATTTTGATCTCGAATCCACAGGAAGAACATGGCCATAATGAGGACCGCGATGGGGAAGTGAAGGAGTAGGGGGTGAAATCGTCCAACTACCTGAAGCCAAGCAGGAAGTTGGATATTTTCTCCTCCCACCAGCAAAATAAGTGTTAAGCCCACCCAAAAAATGAGGAGGTTTTCAAGGAATAGTTTGAGTGTCTTAGATTTCACAAAATAGCGTTTAAGCGATTAAATCCTTGACTACTTTCCCATGTACATCGGTGAGTCGGTACCTTCTCCCGAGGTGTTTGTAAATTAGTTTTTCGTGGTCAATCCCCATCAGGTGCATGACAGTAGCTTGGAAGTCATGTACATGAACTGGATTTTCTTGGATATTGTATCCAAAGTCATCGGTTTCTCCATAGACCATTCCTGATTTTACCCCTCCGCCTGCCATAAAAATGGAGAAAGCGCGTGGGTGGTGGTCCCGACCATAGTTTTCAGGGGCGATTTTACCTTGACAATAGTTGGTTCTACCAAATTCTCCCCCCCAAATTACAAGGGTTTCGTCTAAAAGCCCACGTTGCTTTAGGTCGGTAATAAGTGCAGCAGATGCTTGATCTACATCTTTTGCTTGACCTATCATCTGGTTGGGCAGATTATCGTGAGTATCCCATCCTTGGTGATAAAGTTGTACAAATCTTACTCCGTTTTCAGAAAGTTTTCGTGCCAACAGGCAATTGGCCGCGTACGTACCAGGGACCAAGCAATCTGGACCGTATAATTTAACCACAGAATCTGGCTCTTTACTCACATCGGTGATTTCTGGGACAGCTGTTTGCATTCGAAAAGCCATTTCGTATTGCTGCACTTTCGTCGTGATTTGTGGGTCATTAAACTCCTGGTAGTTCAGGTCATTCATCGCAGCCAATTGATCTAGCATTCTTCTTCGTTGGTCTTTGCTTACGCCTTCAGCATCAGAAAGGTAAAGGACAGGATCCTCTGAATTTGAAAATTGTACCCCTTGGTGGCGGGCATCCAAAAAGCCGCTGGACCATAATTTTGAATAAACTCCTTGCCCATTTCCTTTGCCTCGGCTGAGCAATACACAAAAGGCGGGTAGGTTTTCATTCTCACTACCAAGTCCATAGCTCAACCAAGAGCCCATACTCGGTCTGTTGCCTACCTGCGCTCCCGTTTGGAAAAAGGTCAATGCTGGATCATGGTTGATGGCCTCTGTATGCATGGATTTGACAATGCATAAGTCATCAACTACCGTGGAAAGGTGAGGGAAAAGAGATGAAATCCATGCACGACTCTGGCCATACTGGTTAAATTCAAAAAAGGAGCCAACTAACGGGAAGGAACTTTGACCGGCGGTCATCCCAGTCAGGCGTTGACCCATGCGAATAGATTCCGGGAGTTCTTGCCCAAAACTTTTGATAAGTTGGGGTTTGTAGTCAAAAGTTTCTAACTGGGAAGGAGCACCATTTTGAAAGAGGTAAATGATTCGTTTTGCTTTGGGGGCGAAGTGTGGCAAGGCGCGCATTAAGGATTCTTCTGCTTCTTTCTTGCCGGAAAAAAGATCTGGAATCAATAAAGACCCCAAGGCTACGCTGCCCACCCCCAAACTCAAGCGAGAAAGAAATTTCCTTCGGTTGTGATTGAGTCCATTTTCTAAAAATTCTTTTTCCATATCAACTTTTGGTAATGGTTTCTTCCAAATTGTACAAGCTCACAATGACTTGCATGAGCGCTGCATTTTGAGGGGTAATTGCTTGTGGAAGGATGGGGTATTCGCCCACATCCAAGATTGCAGCAGCATCTTTTGGATTCATTTGAAAGTGTTCAAGCTCATTGCTATAGTAATTTTGGAGCAATTCATTTTCTTCCGACTTCAATTCTCTGCACACAATTCGTTTGAAAGCTTCGGCAATAGCTTGATTTGAGTTGCTGTATTTCTCCGAAAGCTTGGTGGCTAAGACCCTAGATGCCTCTAGCACCATGGGATCATTCATCATGGCAAGGGCTTGAAGTGGGGTGTTGGTTCTATTTCTAGATACTTCACAACGATCTCTGTTGCTAGAGTCGAAAATGATCGCTTTTGGTGGAGGGACGGTCAGTTTGATAAAGTTGTAAATTCCCCTTCGGTACAATTTATTTCCGGTATCCTGTTGGTAGTTGGCTAGGACACCACGTCCAGAGGTAGCCGCTTCCCAAAGACCGGAGGGTTGGTAAGGCTTGACGCTAGGTCCTCCAATTTCTCCAACCAATAAACCGCTCGAGGAAAGGACCAAGTCCTGAATATTCTCTGCAGGGAGGCGAAGTCGAGGAGCCCGAGCCAAATAAAGGTTGTCCGGGTCAACCTCCAAGTGTTTGGAGGAAATATTGGCTGATTGCCGGTAGGTGGAGGATAGAAGGATTTTTTTCAACAGTGCTTTCACGTCCCATCCTTTTTCCATGAAGTCAGCTGCCAACCAGTTTAAAAGTTCTGGATGTGTGGGTAGATCTCCTTGCATGCCAAAGTCCCCTGCGGATTTAACGATCCCCCTACCAAAAATTTCTTGCCAAATGAGGTTGACAAAAACACGTGCTGTAAGTGGATTGTCTCGATGTGTCGTCCATTTGGCTAGCCCTAATCGGTTTTTTTCAAAAGTAGAAGGGAAGGGTAGGATGGAGTTAGGGGTGGAGGACTCTACGGGTAAGGTAGGTGCGTCGTAAGCACCTCTGTTCAGGATATAAGTAGTACGTTTTTGTTCCAATTCACCCATCACCGACACACTTAACTTGCTGGTATCGGGGTGATTAATGAAACTGAGTATGCCGTCCAGATCGTTTCTTTCAATCCAAAGTATAGGAGTTTTTGCCGGTTTGGAAACACTCACATCTCCCTCAAAGCCCTTTTCTTGCGAGTTATTGAAAAAAGCATAGAGTTGGTAATATTCTTTTTGAGAGACAGGATCGTACTTATGGTCGTGACATTGCGCACATTCCATGGTGATACCTAATATTCCTTTGCTGAACGTATTCGTTTTGTCGAGCACGTATTCCACTCGGTATTCTTCTTCAATGATTCCACCTTCTTCCGTGTATTTGTGATTTCTATTGAAGGCGGTTGCCAAAAGTTGCTCCTTGGTGGGATTAGGGAGTAGGTCTCCTGCAAGTTGCCAAGTCAAAAATTGATCGTAACGTTGATTTTTATTAAAGGCATGAATGACCCAATCTCGATACGGCCATTGTGATCGGATATTATCGTCTTGGTAGCCATAGCTATCAGAGTAACGAGAGATGTCCAACCAGAGTATAGCCATTTTCTCTCCATAGGATGGGCTACTGAGTAGTTGATCTAGTAAATTTTCATAGGTGTTTTCCTCTGAAAACCCTGCGTATTTTTCCAGAATTTCTAGCGAAGGAGGGAGTCCTGTAAGGTCCAAGCTTGCGCGCTTGATAAGTTCGTAGGAACTAGCCTCTGGATTAGGTTCCAGCCCCATGTTTTTCATTTTGGATGCTACAAAGCGGTCAATTTCATTAGTTCCCCAATTGCTAGCAGGCATTTTTGGCTTTTCTACTCGAGTAAAGGCCCAATGGGGTTCGTAGCGAGCTCCTTGTTCGATCCAATTTGTGATGAGTTCAATTTCGGTTTTTGTGAGGCTTAAGTTGGACTCTGGTGGAGGCATAATTACCCCTGGATCAGTGCTAGTGATGCGGTGATATACTTCTGAATTAAGTGGATTGCCTTTGACAAGGGCAAATCGCCCTGGGCTGTCTTTCAAAGCTGTAAAAGCTCCTGCTTCCGTATCTAATCGTAGGCTAGCTTCTCGCTTATTTGCATCTGGGCCGTGGCAAGCAAAGCATTTATCAGAAAGGATGGGACGTATGTGGAAGTTGTAACTGATTTGTTCCTCTGCTTGTAATTCAGGTGGGGTCGCAGCATTTTGTGCGCAACTCCCTAAGCTAGCAAGGCTCAACGTCCAAATAAGCCCTCGAATTAGGCTTGGATAAGTCATGGGTTTCACTGTTAATGTGAAAAAGTTAAAAAAAAAATCTTGAATTTGCGGTACTAGCTAGCAATTGGTCTTAAGGAAGTTGAACTAAAAAGATAGAATAGCTAGTTTCATGGGATAGGCTAGCTATAAATTCTTGTTTATCTAATAAAAAACAGCAATTCCTTCCGTTATTTGTAGGATTAAAGAGTGAATTAGTTTAGAGGAGCTCCTCTTGATTTTTTAAGTGAATCGAATATACTTACACGATGTTAAAAATTAAAAATATTTGTTGCATTGGCGCCGGTTACGTGGGAGGTCCTACGATGGCGGTAATGGCACTCAAATGTCCAGACATTCGAGTGGTGGTGGTAGACGCCAATGCTGCACGAATTGATGCTTGGAACCAAGAAGATTTATCACAGTTGCCAATCTATGAGCCGGGTTTAGCCGAGGTAGTTGCAGAAGCTAGAGGAAGAAATTTATTTTTTTCTAAGGAGGTGAATCAAGGTATTCAGGAGGCAGACATGGTTTTTATTTCGGTCAATACGCCTACCAAAACCTATGGAGAAGGAAAGGGAATGGCTGCAGATTTAAAGTGGGTAGAACTTTGTGCAAGACAGATTGCTGAGGTAGCCACTACCCCAAAAATAGTAGTTGAAAAATCTACTTTACCTGTTCGTACTGCTCAAGCTATCAAGGATATTTTGAAAAATTCACCAACTAAAATTTCTTTTCAAGTGCTCTCTAATCCAGAGTTTTTGGCGGAAGGAACTGCGGTGGAAGACTTATTGAATCCCGATCGTGTGTTGATCGGTGGCGACCAGCATAGTGAGGGTAAGGCTGCTATTCATGCCTTAGCTTCTATTTATGGAGCTTGGGTTCCGGAAGAAAAGATTTTAACCACCAACTTGTGGTCTTCCGAGTTGAGTAAATTAACCGCAAATGCATTTTTGGCCCAACGTGTTTCTTCCATTAACTCGATTTCTGAGTTGTGCGAAGTGACAGGAGCAGATGTAGAAGAGGTTGCCAAAGCAATTGGAATGGACGCTCGAATAGGGTCAAAGTTCTTAAAGGCCTCTGTAGGATTTGGTGGTTCTTGTTTCAAAAAGGATATCTTGAACCTGGTTTACATTTGTAGAAGTTATCAACTTCATGCCGTGGCTGATTATTGGGAGCAAGTGATTCGAATTAATGAGAATCAAACCGAAAGATTTGCCAAGCAAATTATTAAAAGTTTGTATACTACCGTTAGCGGTAAAAAAATTGCTTTTCTAGGTTGGGCATTTAAAAAGGACACCAATGATACCCGGGAATCTGCTGCCATCTATGTAGCAGATTACTTGCTTGATGAATGTGCCAATATAGTAGTATACGATCCCAAGGTACCCAAGGAAAAAATTTATGCAGATTTGGACTTTTTAGGGACGCGTTCCAGTGAAGAAAACAGGAAGTTGGTAGACGTAGTTGATTCCGCCTACGAAGCCTGTACTGATGCTGCGGCAGTAGCTATTTTGACGGAGTGGGATGAATTTGTGGTTTTGGATTGGAAACAAATCTATTCCTTGATGAGGCAGCCGGCTTCCCTTTTTGATGGGAGGAACATTTTGGATGGGGAGCAAATGGAAAAGTTGGGCTTTCGATTTCATGGGATTGGGAAGCCTACAACTTAAGTTTTTAGGCTCAGGAAATTGAAAAGTTAATTTCCAACGTATACTAAATTACTAATCGTATTCAAATCTATAGCTAGCTTGACTAGCTGCTACAGAATAAACTAAAAAGCGAGTGAGGCCAATACAAGAAGTAAAAATTGCAGTAATCGGACTTGGCTATGTTGGCCTTCCGTTGGCAGTAGAATTTTCAAAAAAATATCCGGTCATTGGTTTTGATATCAATCAAAAGCGGGTAGGGGAGTTGGTGTCAGGTCACGATGCTACCTTAGAAGTATCCGATTCGGACCTTTCTTCTGTTTTGGTCTCTTCCAATCCTCAGGTGGGTCAATTCGGCTTATTTCCAAGCTTTGATTCCAATTCATTGGAAGATTGCACCGTATTTATTGTGACGGTACCTACTCCCACTGATAAGCACAATCGACCGATACTCATTCCTTTATTGAAGGCTTCTGAAAATATTGGTAAGTATTTAAAACAGGGGGATGTAGTCATTTATGAATCAACTGTTTATCCTGGTGTCACCGAAGAAGATTGTGTTCCTGTATTGGAGAGATTTTCTGGTTTGGCATTCAATAAAGACTTTTTTGCAGGCTATTCTCCTGAACGAATCAACCCTGGGGACAAGGTGCACACGGTCGCACAGATTGTAAAAGTTACCTCAGGAAGTACCCCAGATGTAGCTGATTTTGTAGATGCCTTGTACCGGAGCATTATTACCGCAGGTACCTACAAAGCAACTTCAATTAAAGTTGCTGAAGCTTCCAAGGTAATTGAAAACTCCCAGCGTGACATTAATATTGCGTTTGTAAATGAATTAGCTAAGATTTTCAATCTTTTGGGAATTGATACGCAGGAGGTATTGGAAGCGGCCGGTACTAAATGGAATTTTTTAAAGTTTAAACCAGGATTAGTAGGCGGGCATTGCATTGGTGTAGATCCCTTTTATCTGGCTCAAAAAGCACAAGAAGTGGGGTACCATCCAGAAATTATATTAGCAGGTCGACGCGTAAATGACAGCATGGGTAAGTTTGTTGCGACTGAAATCATCAAATTAATGATGCGAAAAGATATTAAAGTACTCGATGCGAAAGTTTTAATTTTAGGATTTACGTTTAAGGAAAACTGCCCAGATGTCAGAAATACGCGAGTAATTGACATCTACCACGAGTTGCGGACCTTTGATATGGCTGTGGAGGTCTATGATCCTTGGGCAAATGAGATAGAAGTGGAAGAAGAATATGGGCTCAGAATTTTTTCAGGTCCCACCCCGCCTAATATAGCTAGCTATTCAGCAGTGATTTTGGCTGTTGCCCACAATGAATTTAAATCCATGCCTCTTGAAAAAAAACCAAATCAAGTCATTTACGATGTAAAAGGAATGCTAAATCCTGCGTTGATTGATGGCCGATTGTAGGAATAGAATCAGCAATTGGATTCTTTTTTACCAAACAACGGTGTTTTCGAGTAATTAATTCATAACCTCTGATTATCCACTTTGCCTCCAGTAACCAAAGGAAATTAAGGCGTGAAGTTCATTTTAATTTTCTGTGGTCTTTGGACTGTCGTCTGTCTACGATGTATTTAAAAAATTAGCTAGTGGTAAGATTTAGGATATTCAAATCATGAATTTCTTCCATTTAAAAAAAAAAGCTTCATGCCAACCCAAGGAATGAAAAAGACGTAAATGTTTTAGTTAATTTGCATAGTGATTGAATAGGAATCAAGTAACAATAACCAATAAAAATCCAATAATCCATGATGAAGCAGTCTTTGTTCTCTCTTTCCGTAAGGAAGTCTCTGTTGCTGGCCGTCCTAGTAATAATGGCGATGGGCGCATGTAAAAGCAAAAAAAAGGTAGTTGAAGCAGCTCCTGCACCCGTAGTAAAAGAGGAAGTAGCCGCTCCTGCTCCTGCGCCTGCACCAGTAGCTAAATCTGCTGAAGAATTAGCAGTAGAACGTTTAGAAATCCATTTTAATGCCATTGCAAGTTCGGCAAATTCCACTACCGCTAACCAGTCTATACAAGATGTATTGGGTTTGTTTGTCAACCAGGAGGTTCCTGTTTTTATTGTCATTCATGAAGAAGCTGGAGTAAAGGATTACGATGAGCCCACTACCATCAAGAAATACGCAGAATACCTCAAGGATACCAAGAAAAATTTAAACTATATTTCTGATATTCGATTGGGAGCAGGAGGAAAAGTAACGGAATTAGAGTTAAGAAGAAAGTAATTAACTATTTGAAAATCAAAAATATATGAAAA
>JAURGC010000085.1 GCA_030833985.1 Algoriphagus sp.
CTCACCTTTTGGCCTCATCCTCGTTTAGTACTTCGGCCGAAAGAAAAATCCCTTCAACTTTTATCAGCATTTGAAGAAAAAGTGGGATTGTTAGAAAAAATGGGAATTGATCACCTGATTATCTTGCCTTTTACCAAAGAGCTATCCCAAATGAGTTCAGAGGAGTTTATTCGAGAAATATTGGTCAATAAAATCCAAACAAAATCTTTAGTTATTGGCTATGATCATAAATTTGGAAAGAACAGAGAAGGGAGTTTCGACTATCTCCAAAAGCATAGTCATCTTTTTGGTTTTGAAATGGAAGAGATATCAAGGCAAGATATTGATGATTTAGGGGTATCAAGTACCAAAATAAGAACTGCACTTTCAAAAGGGGATATTTCTACTGCAAACAAATACTTGGGCAGGCCTTACTATATACAAGGTCAGGTAGTTAAAGGGGATCAAATCGGCCGTTCTATAGGATTCCCTACTGCAAATATTCAAGTCAAAGAAGATTATAAGTTACTTCCAATTGATGGTGCTTACGCAGTTTTTGCGGAAGTTGATTCTGTTCGATACAAAGCCATCTTAAATATTGGCGATCGGCCTACTGTATTCGGAAAGAAAAAAACTATTGAAGCACATTTAATTGATTTTGAAGGAGATCTTTATGGTCAAATTCTTCAAATTTTTTTCTTTGAGTTTTTAAGGGATGAAAAAAAGTTTGAAGGTTTGGAAGCACTCAAAAATCAGTTGTTGGTAGACCGTGAGCGCGCCCTTTTTATTCTCAAAAACTAAAATAGTATGATTCAAAAAACGGTGAAAAGTGCAGAAGAAGCTGTGGCAGATATATCAGATGGGGCCAAGCTCATGATGGGTGGATTTGGATTGTGCGGTATACCAGAAAACTGTATTCAAGCCTTACTAAAAAAAGAAGTTCAAGCGTTAACTATTATCTCTAATAATGCCGGAGTCGACAACTTTGGAATCGGACTTTTTCTAAAAAAAAGGATGGTAAAAAAAATGATTTCAAGTTATGTAGGAGAAAATGCAGAATTTGAACGTCAACTTCTTAGTGGGGAAATCGAAGTAGACCTAGTTCCTCAAGGAACTTTAGCAGAGCGAATTCGAGCTGGAGGAGCAGGAATCCCTGCGTTTTATACCCCTGCTGGGGTTGGTACGGAAGTGGCTTTTGGTAAAGAAACAAGAACGTTTGATGGGAAACAATTTCTTTTAGAAACTGGATTAACCGCTGATTTTGCATTAATAAAAGCATGGAAAGGAGATACTGCAGGGAATTTAATATTTAAAGGCACAGCAATGAACTTCAATCCAATTATGGCTACAGCTGGTAAAATTACAATTGCAGAAGTAGAAGAATTAGTACCTGCTGGCGGCTTAAATCCTAATGAGATTCACACACCTGGAATTTTTGTACAACGAATTTTTCAAGGGAAAGGGTATGAAAAACGAATCGAGAACCGTACCGTATCCTTTTAATTTCAATTCAAACAAGGAGTAAATCGTATCTCCAATTAAAAAAAATTGAAGCCCCAATGTTAACAAAGGAACAAATTGCGAAGCGAATTTCTAAAGAGATTAAGCATGGTCAATACATAAATTTAGGAATTGGGATTCCAACATTAGTAGCGAATTACATCCCCTCCAAAATAGAGGTAGTTTTGCAATCTGAAAATGGATTATTAGGTATTGGCCCATTCCCAAAGGAAATGGACGTCGATCCTGATTTGATCAATGCAGGCAAGCAAACTATTTCTATAATACCTGGTTCTTCTATTTTTGACTCGGCACAGTCATTTGCAATGATTCGGGGTGGACATGTGGATCTAACAATCCTTGGTGCCATGGAAGTTTCTGAATTCGGAGATATTGCCAATTGGAAAATACCTGGCAAAATGGTTAAAGGAATGGGAGGCGCTATGGATTTAGTTTCTTCAGCGAAAAACATAATTGTAGCCATGCAACATTGCTCCAAGGATGGGCAATCCAAATTATTGCCAACTTGCACGCTTCCAATAACTGGAATTCGTTGTGTAAAAAAAATAGTAACGGACCTGGCCGTTTTGGAAATCAACCCTTCTGGAGGATTCGTACTCTTAGAAAGAGCACCAGGGGTTACAATAGAAGAAATTAAATTAAAAACTGCTGGAAATTTAATTGTGCCTAACCAAGTCCTAGAAATAAACTTAGATTAATCCATTTTAAAAACTCACTTAGTCAAATTACAGGGTATGAAAAAATCAGAAATCAACTTTCAAATTGAATTGGATGATGCTAACCTTCCTAAGGCGATTCATTGGAACGCATCTGATAAAGAAGGAGAAGAATTGGAAGCCACAAAGAGCATAAGTTTGAACGTTTGGGACAATTTAAACCATTCTACCTTGCGAATTGACCTTTGGACAGAAGACATGTCTGTTGTAGAAATGAAACGATTTTACATCGATATCCTGGGGGGAATGGCACAAACCATTCTAAATAGCACCGGGGATGAATACATGTCCGAGGAAATAAAGGACTTATGCGACCGTTTAGTCAAGCATGTCAATGAAGAAAATAAAAAAGGTCTTTGATCAAAAAATTGTCTGCAACTACCCTATACTAGATGAATTAGCAGTGATTTTAGTTTAAATATTAATTATTGTTTTGACAATCCAATTATCAAAAATTATAAAATAATTCATTAATATTTTGATTTTATTAAAAATCATAAATAAAAACTCCCTTTTTTAATGAATAGAGAAAAAATTAAAATTGGGCTCATTTTTTTTTTTTAAAAGAAAACGATAGAAAATTACCTTTTTAACATAAATTTCGAATAATTGAATTGGTTTGAGCCAAATTCAACAACCATCTTAACTATTTTACAAAATTAGCCTATGAAAAATTTTACCAGAAAAATCTGGGGCTCCGTACTTCCTTTAGTGGTTTTCCTTTCTTTGGGTACCTCTATTGCACTAGCCCAGACTACCATCTCCGGTACAGTCACGGATGCGGACACTAAAGAAACATTGGTAGGGGTAAACATCCTCGTAAAAGGAAAAGTAATTGGAACGATTACTGACCTATCAGGTAAATTCACTCTAAACGTAAATCAGGAACCACCTTTTACCTTGGTTTTCTCCATGGTGGGATTCGGTTCTAAGGAAGTTGAAATCACGGGAGGGATCTCCAATTTATCAGTAGAACTAGGTGAATCAACGATCCTAGGACAAGAAGTAGTTATATCTGCTTCTAGAGTAGAGGAAAGCATCCTTAAATCTCCTGTTTCTGTTGAGAAAATGGACATCATAGCAATTAGAGATGTACCACAAGCGAGTTTCTACGATGCCCTCAATAACATGAAAGGGGTAGAAATGAGTACGCAATCTTTAACCTTTAAGTCATTCAATACCAGAGGATTTAATGCCAATGGTAACGTTAGAACGGTACAAATGATTGACGGAATGGACAACCAGGCTCCTGGGCTTAACTTTTCTGTTGGTAATATTGTAGGTATCTCAGAATTGGATTTGGAAAGCGTAGAATTGCTTCCAGGTGCTTCTTCCGCTCTTTATGGTCCAAATGCAATAAATGGTATCCTTTTAATGAACTCGAAAAATCCATTTCAATACCAGGGATTGTCAGTGAATGTGCGGACAGGTTTGATGGACCAAAAAGACAGAACAACACAAGCAACTGGTTTTTATGATTTCAGCGCGCGCTATGCCAAAGCAATCAATGATAAACTCGCTTTTAAAGTAAACTTATCTTATTTGAAGGCCGATGATTGGCAAGCAAATGATTTTAGAGATCAGTCCCTATTAAATGGATCTAGAATTGATAATGGGAATCGAATCACCAACCCAGGTTACAATGGAGTTAACATTTACGGAGATGAGACTAACGTAAATATGAATTCAGTGGCTCAAGGAATGGTTGCTGCTGGTGCGCTTCCTGCTGCTCTCCTTCCATTAATTCCTCAAGCTTTTGTATCCAGAACAGGATATAGAGAATCTGATTTAGCTGATTATGGAACTAAATCATTAAAGTTAAACGCTGCATTGCATTACAGAATCAATGACCGTGTTGAAGCAATTATTCAAGGCAATTATGGTTATGGAACTACAGTTTACACGGGTGCAGATCGTTATTCTATTGCTAATTTCAAATTGGGTCAATACAAAGCCGAATTGAAAGGGGCGAACTGGTTCTTGAGAGGGTATACTACGCAAGAGCGTTCGGGAGATGCCTTCGCTGTAGGTATTGCTGCACAAGGTATCAACGAAGCATGGAAACCTAGTACCCTTTGGTTTCCTCAATATGTAGGTGCTTTTGCTCAAGCAAGAGCTGGAGGTATGGACAATGCCATGGCCCACGATGCTGCTAGAGCATTTGCTGATCAAGGGAGACTGGTTCCAGGTACTGCTGCATTTGATGCGGCTAAAAATGCCGTAGTGAATCGTCCAATCCCTGGTAATGCAACAGGCGTAGGTGCAAAATTTGTGGACAAAACAAACCTTTACCATGTAGAAGGTTCTTACAAGTTTACTGAAGTAAAATGGGCAGATTTTGTCATTGGTGCAAATTTTAGAACCTATCAACTAGATTCTGAAAAAACATTGTTTGCAACAGATGAAAATGGAGATGAGTTCTCTATCAATGAATTTGGTGGTTATATCCAAGGTGCAAAATCTTTATTTAATGATAAATTTCGATTAACTGCTTCTGCTCGATACGACAAGAATGAAAACTTTGAAGGCCAAGTTTCACCTCGTGTATCTGGAGTATATTCAGCAGGTAATCACAATTTCCGTGCTTCTTACCAGACTGGTTTTAGAATGCCAACCACCCAGGATCAATACATTGACCTGGTAACCCCACAAGCACGATTAATTGGTGGTTTGCCGTTGTTTAGAGATCGTTACAACTTCACTGGTAACCCAGTGTATTCACTTGCCACGGTCACTAGCTTTGGTGGTGCTGTTCTAGCAGGGACTCAACCTTCCTCCCCAATTTACCAAGCGTCTATCCAACAAGCAACGCAGTTAGCAATTACCCAGGCAACTAGCATTGTGACCCAACAAGTATTGGCTGGGTTGATTCCAGCTGCTCAAGCCCCTGCTGCTATTGCTGCCTTGGTACCAAGTATAGTTCCTCAAATTGCTGCACAATTGGTGCCTGCTAATGCGGCTGCAGCAGCAAAAGACAAACTCGTCCCTTACCAACCATCCACTTTCCAACCGGAAATAGTAAAGTCATATGAAGTTGGATACAAAGGATTGTTTGCAAACAAACTATTAATTGATACTTATGCTTATTTCAATAGCTTCGAGAATTTCATTGGAGGTCAGGTTTTAATTCAAGACAAAAACTTCAATCCAGCAAATCCTGCATCGGCCCTTGGACTCAATTTATTGAGTTCTAATTCAAGAAATATTTACTCTATGCCAGTAAATAGAACAGAAATCATCAAGTCTTGGGGATGGGCTTTCGGTGCAGATTACCGATTACCTAAAAACTATACACTTGGAGGTAACGTGTCTTACAACACACTTCAAAATCTTGATGAGCTAGCAATTACAGGTTTCCAGCCTTCTTTCAACACTCCTGAATACAGGTATGTGGTAAACTTTGCCAACCGTGAAGTTGTCAAAAATTTAGGCTTCGCCCTTTCTTACAGATGGCAGGGTGAATTTGCATGGCAGTCCTCGATTGTTGCTCCTGAAGTTTCTTCACAACAACTTTCTGTAATGCCTGCATTCGGAACATTTGATGCGCAAATGAGTGTGAAAATGAAGGCTTTGAAGTCTATCTTGAAAATTGGCGGTTCAAACTTATTCAACAGCACAGGATACAGACAAGCATGGGGTAACCCAACTGTCGGCTCCATGTACTATGTAAGCTTGACATTTGATGAGTTCTTGAACTAATCAAATCCACTCTCTTAAAAAAAGGGCTGTTCTAGCGAACAACCCTTTTTTTATTGTGAAAAACACGAAGCACAAAGTACCAAGTAGACTCATTGGGTTGTGAGACGAAATTCATACGGCTTACGAATTCTTAATTCAAAAAATTGAGGTTCGGAGTTCGCTATTAAATGGTTATATAGTCGCTAGTATTGGGTTCCTGTTTGTTGTAGGCAGGAAAAAGCCAAGAAACATGAGACGAGACAAATTGTACCAAATACAAAATACAAAGTAGTTTAAGAATTAGTATCCTGCTCCATTCTGGTACTTGGTACATTCACTTGGCACAAAAAAGGCCATCCCTCAGGATGGCCTTTTGAAAGACAACTTGTTGAAGTTTAATGTACTTCGCCCATCATTTTCTTCAATACAGACTTTAGAAGAAGCAATACAAAGGCAGAACCCATTACCGTATACACAATCATCATAAATTGATCTGGCATGGCAGCAAGCCCCTCTTCTGAGCCCCCGCTCGCTTCCCCTGCAATCAATCCTGCAAATAAGTTGCCCAAAGCCACCGAGAGGAACCAAATCCCCATCATTTGACCACCATATCCTTTAGGAGCCAATTTGGTCACCAATGATAGTCCAACAGGGGACAAACTCAATTCACCAAAAGTGTGCAATAAGAAAGTAATGATTAACCAACTAGGAGCTGCCAATTCTCCTGAAGCTGCGATTTTGGTTGCAAAATACATTACAAAAAAGCCAACGCCCAGCATCGCAAGTCCAAAAATGAATTTTAAGGGAGAACTAGGTTCTAAATTCTTACGCCCCAACCAAACCCAAAGCGCAGCAAAGAATGGAGCGAAAATAATGATGAATAAAGAGTTGATGGACTGAAAATAACCTGTAGGTATTTCCCATCCCAAAACCTGCCGGTCTGTAAAACGCTCCGCAAATAAATTCAACGTGGATCCTGCTTGTTCAAATCCAGACCAAAACATGGCTGAAAAAAAGAATAGAATTGCGATTACACCGACTTTATTCTTATCCACTTTATCTAAACCGCCAAAAACAATCACATAACCCAAATAGCCCACGGCGACTAACGCAATTACTATACCTGAGGATTTGGCAATCGCTGCGGCATCGATGGAAATAATACCAGAAAACAAAACTCCAATCACGACCAAACCCACCAAACCAATAAGAGAAGTAACTCTTTTTAACTTAATTTGTGCAAGCTGTTCTTCTGTAGTTTGAACCAAAGGAACCTCTCCAAAACCATCAAGAGCTTTTCCAGTAAGTTTGTATTGAATCAATCCAAAAATCATTCCTAAGCCTGCCAATCCAAATCCCAAATGCATATCGTATTCAGCTACTGTAGCACAAGCTACCGGAGCGATAAAACCCCCAATATTAATTCCCATGTAAAAAATGGAAAAGCCTGCATCCCTTTTGGAGCTTCCTGAAGGATATAGTTGACCCAC
Source organism: Algoriphagus sp. (assembly GCA_030833985.1). Classification (GTDB taxonomy): domain Bacteria; phylum Bacteroidota; class Bacteroidia; order Cytophagales; family Cyclobacteriaceae; genus Algoriphagus. The sequence goes on from JAURGC010000085.1 coordinate 7,385, forward strand.
AATTGAACTAATATTTGGTTTCAACAATCCAGTACCCAAAACAATCAATAGTAGTCCCAAAAAGAAGGAAGTGGTATCCAAAGTGCTCAAAGTAGATTTTACACCAGAGCTACCTGCTACCCAACCTTCGATACCTGGTACTGCCATCATAAAATGGCCCAGAGCAATGATAATTCCACCATACCACACAGACTTCTTCAATCCAAATAAACGGTCTGCTAGCCATCCGCCGGGTAAAGCCAAAAGATAAACACCCATTGTATATAGTCCATAAACTGCTCCGGCTGTAGGATCATCAAACCCAAGACCGCCCTCGGAGATGGCTTTAGTCATAAACAAAATCAATAAGGCACGCATGCCGTAGTAACTGAAACGCTCCCACATTTCTGTAAAGAACAACGTCATCAGTCCCTTTGGATGACCAAAAGCTGTAGGACCTACAAATTCAGAATTAAGTTCTTTTTCCAAGGCTGTTTCGGGTTAAATAGATTAAATTTCTTTGCAATGATAAACTTTTTTGGGAGTTGATTGCAAAGAAATTCAAGGAACTCTTTAGGAAATACAAAATGACTTGCAATAAGGGGGACACTTTTTAGTACTTAATACCTAAAAAGCAAAATCTAACCCTATTTTTGCATGACAAACAGAAAAAAATACACAAATCCTATACAAGCATGAAAACAGCTGAAATAATTACGGAAAAAGGAACAATGCGAGTAGAATTCTATGAAAAGGATGCACCAATTACAGTACAAAATTTCGTAGATCTCTCCAAAAAAGGGTTTTATGATGGACTCACTTTCCACCGTGTTATCCCAAATTTTGTCATCCAAGGAGGATGTCCAACAGGAACAGGTACTGGCGGCCCAGGGTACAAAATACAATGTGAATTAGAGGGCGAAAATCAATACCATGATCGAGGAGTCCTTTCTATGGCACACGCAGGTAGAAATACTGGAGGATCTCAATTTTTTATTTGCCATAGCCGTTCCAATACCGCACACTTAGATCGGAACCATACTTGTTTTGGCAAGGTGGTAGAAGGACTTGAAGTGATTGATGCCATTCGTGCTGGAGATAAAATTGAAAAAATCTTGATTCACGAATCTTAAAATCAAACCAAATCAGGTGCCCCAACAAGATGGAACTATTGGAGCACCTGATTTTTTATTTTTTTAACTTTTGCAAATCCCTTAAAACTTCAAGAACTTCTCTATGGATTTTTGGAGCAGTTTCTGGACCTAAAGAATTGATTTCACCATAAGGACGGTCTTGGTAATCGTAACTAAATGGGGGGTCCACATCCCATTGACTTTTGGGGACGATGTAGCCAATCATATCGTTTGACATTCCTGAGAAAAAGATATACTGTCCTGGAATTTTTTCTTTCAGAGCAGGTACTTCTACCGGGTCCATTTTGAAATCCGCACCTGCTGGAGATTCAATACCTCCATGCAGAATTTCTGGATAAAGTTCTCCTGGCACATGGACAAAGGTAGCGGGACCTAAATTCCATGCCGAAATCTCCGATCTAATTTTTTTCCAACCCACAAATCCTCGATCAAAAATTCCAACAAAAGCTGCCAATTGAAAAAGTGAATTATCCATGTCTAGGGAAATCGACTTGGCTCGAATGCCTAGGTCTAAAGAAGTATGCAACACCAAATTCGAGTCTTTTAAGGTTTCTAAGGTCACTTTAGCAAGTGCTTTTCCTTGAGCAAGAAGTTTATCTGGTGCTTGTTTTTGATAGGAAATGCCTGTGTAAGGATCCATAACAGCAAGATCAGGTGACGTAGTCATCAATCCTCCTACTGCACCATTCAAAAAGATAGCTACGCCCCCCACCCCAGCTTCGGCCAAAGTATCCGTAATTGGAATTCCTTCTTCGACAAAATTCCGCCAAGGATCCGCAAAATCAGAACTGATTTGAATATTTTCTGACCAAAGGGTCTCAGGATGGTTGCCCCAATTCATAAGGGTACCCAATGTGGAACCCGTTTGTGCATCAAGAACCTGCATCAATTGCAATCCAGCATCAAGAACAAAGGGCGGACGCGTATCTCCTACCAAATCCTTTAGCCGATCAGGCTCCTGTGCAAATTTAAAATAAGCAGGTTTTCTGGTGGAATATGCCTCTCCTATCGCTTTTGTAATTCCTTCTTGAACTTGCTTTAGGTAGTCGTCATTTACCCCACGCACAAATTCAGAAGGTCCCCACATACCCATTAAATCAGGAGCGGAATGCACATGTGTACTGGAAATGATTACATAATCTAATTCGGGATATTTTTCTTGAATTAATTTCCGGGTGGCTATCACCTCATCATTTCCAAATCCAATCATGTCAATGACACAAAGAGCCAGCGTAACATTTCCAGACTCGAGCACCATGGCCCTTGCCCAAAGTTTGTCCAGAACCCCTTGTGCAGGTCTTGAATTATGAAAGCCAGCTAACCAAATCGCATCAAACTCACCATTTCCATTAGCATCTATAAAACGATCTCCTTTTTCTGGATCATACTTCGAATCCCCATCCACATCCTCCCAAGTTTCAAAATCAGTAGGTGTGAGATCAACTTTAGAAAATCCCGCATGCACTATGTCTGCTACATTGTATATAGTAATGTCAGTTTGAAAACCCGAATGCCGATCTCGGATTTGATACCCTGCATAAACAAGGGGGAGAATGATTACTACAATAATAATTCCCAAGAAAATTAGCAGTCCTTTACGCATATGTAATTTTAGAAAAATGTATACCTAAAATACCTACTTTTCTTGGAGATGGAAAGTTAACTCATTGAATTTTAGGAGATTCATATTACAGATTTTGCATTAGTTGGCGAAAATATCGCTCGTGAATATCTGCATGGGGGACAATTTCCTTGTACCACCTCAAACGAAGCTCAATTTGTTCTTTTTCAGTAAGATTGAAATTTGGAATTTCCATTTCTTTGGCTCGCTTCATCAATTCATAAAGGAAAATAGATGCTGAAACTGAAATATTGAAACTCTCTGTAAATCCACGCATCGGGATGTACACGAGGCCATCTACTTTGGATGTCACTTCTTCACTAATTCCTTCGTGCTCATTCCCAAAAACAAGGGCCACTTTTTGATTGGGTAGTATGGGTAAGTCGTGAATAGATAAGGAATTTGAGGCTGGGCTCGTACCATAAATTACATAACCCTCAGAACGTAATCTATCAAAGCAGTTATCCACAGCTGATCCTTCTGTGGTAAAATATTTATGCAAATCCACCCATTGAGCAGCGCCACGTGTTACAAAGGGATTGATTTTATAGGTATC
>JAURGC010000127.1 GCA_030833985.1 Algoriphagus sp.
GAATCCCCAATTTAAAAACCTCTAAGTTTAATGGGTTCCGAGAAATAAACTTTTGAATTCCTGGGCTAGCTCCTTGATCGAGTAATACAGGAAATTCTGCTACCACTGAAACTAATAAATTTTGAGTGGCGGTCACGGCCCCAAAGGTGGCAAATTGCTGGCCTACAGATTTCCAATCTATCCCAGATACCCCAAGTAGGTTTTCTTCAGCAATAAGCTTTGCATCCTCTGAAAATTTTCCGACATGGATACTAGTTTGTGCTTTTTGACGGGTGATTAGTATTAGGTTTTGTACTTGACGCTGTAAAAAAGCTTTGGCATAAACTGCCTGTTGTTCGTCAGAAAAAGCCACCTGCTCCAGCTCGTAGTAAGCTATGGGATCCCCACCAGCTCCTACCAAATAGGGGTGGATACTATCTGAAAGTGCCTGCCAAGTAATCGCAGGGATTGCATTGGGATCATTAGAAACTAGTACTACAGACTTTCCTTGAAAAAAAGTAGCGGGTAGCGTTCCTTGGGCTTTTACAAAGGATGATAAAGCAACAAACAAAAGAAGACTACAGATATATTTCATAAAATAACTGAGGTATTGATCTGAAGCACTGTATTTTTACAGCTACACTACACCTTTTATAGATTTCAATGCATTCCCTACAACGCAAATTAGGCACAATAATTTTAGTTCTTGCCACTTATATTGGCTCATTTGCCCAAGAAATTGACGGAAACAAACTCCTTCGCCATTTGGAATACTTGTCCTCTGATACCCTTGAGGGGAGAAAATCTTTGAGTAAAGGTAGCACTATGGCTCAAAATTACCTTCTAAAGGAGCTCAGCTCATTGCCCCATGTAGCCCCGTTGTACCCTGATTTTATTCAACCCTTTTCCTTTGAAGATCACAGATCCAAAAAAATGATGGTAGATGCACGCAATATTGTGGCCTTTATTCCGGGATCTATTTCAAAAAAAGTAATTGTGGTCACGGCACATTACGATCATGTAGGAATTGGTAGGCCTGATTCATCAAGAGATTCTATTTACAATGGTGCGGATGACAATGCTTCGGGAACTGCCGCATTGTTGGAACTGGCAGCCTATTTTTCAAAAAATCGACCTCAACATGGGATGCTATTTGCCGCATTGGATGCAGAAGAAATGGGGCTTCAAGGAGCAAAGGCATTGGTCAATGATTTTCCATATCCACTCGAACAAATCGTGTTGAACGTAAATATGGATATGCTCGCAAGGAGTGAGGCCATGGAAGTCTTTGTATCTGGCACTTATTATTATCCAGAGCTTAAGCTCATTCTTGAAAAAATCCCAACAGGAACAGGTTCAAATCTTCGCTTTGGCCACGACATTCCAGGCACAGGGGCAGAAGATTGGACCAGGTCTTCAGACCATGGGGCTTTTTTTGAGAAAAAAATTCCTCATTTGTATTTTGGAGTGGAGGATCATGTGGACTACCACCAACCGAGTGATTCCTTTGAAAAAATCCATCCTGAATTTTACAAATCCACGGTGGAGTTAATCTTGAAATCTTTGCTTGCATTGGATCATCAACTCCTCAAAAAATAGTAAACTTACGAGTTCAACGTTGTTGGGCTACTACTCTTTACACTCTTGGCAAAAAATGACTTTATTACCCGCCTCCTCATTTTTAGATTGAGGCACATGAGTAATCAGACCTTTATTCTGATTCTCAGCGGATGCATTGGAATATTTTCAGGAATTGCTGCTGTCCTTCTGAAAACAGGGGTACATACGATTCAAAATTTTTTGACAGAAGATTTTTATCCTTCGTATGCCAATTTTATGTACATCCTTTATCCTTTAATTGGTGTATCTACTGCCTTTTTGCTTGGAAAATACGTATTGAAGGACTTCGGGGGCCATGGTATTCCAGATGTGTTGTTTTCAATTTCCAAAAAATCAAGTCTCCTTCCTCGGGTAAAAATCTTTAGCCGAGTACTTACTTCCTCCTTCACGGTAGGTTTTGGCGGTTCTGTAGGGCTAGAGGCTCCCATGGTCATGACAGGGTCAGCAATTGGTTCGAACGTGGGCGCGTTGATGCATTTAAATGCTAAAAAAAGAACCTTACTTATTGGTTGTGGAGCTGCAGGAGCCATTTCAGCAATTTTTGGAGCCCCTATCGGTGCAGTAATATTTGCCATCGAAGTAATTTTGATGGAAATAAGTACAGCAAGCTTTATTCCTTTGCTTATCGCCTCTGTGACAGGTTCACTTACTTCCATGCTACTAATTGGGGAAGATTCATTATTCAGCTTCAATTTAAAGGATAGTTTTCAGGCAGCGCATATGCCCTATTACTTGCTTTTGGGTATTATTTCAGGGCTGGTATCACTTTACTTCAGCAAAATGGTGGTGGCAACAGAACGGCTGATGGGAGCCCTAGGAAGTCATTGGATGCGAATTACCTATGGTGGAGCTTTTTTAGGATTTATGGTTTTTCTGTTTCCTCCTATCTATGGGGAGGGATACCAAACATTGAATGTATTAATTGATGGAAATGCAACTGAAGTTCTAGAGAAGAGTCTCTTTTTCTCTAGTTTGGGAGAAACTAAGACCCTCCTTTTATTCCTAATCGGGATTATTTTATTGAAACCAATTGCCTCAGCAATCACTATTGGAGCCGGAGGGAGTGGGGGAATTTTTGCTCCTTCGCTTTTTGTAGGCGGTATTACAGGCTTTGTTTTTGCTTATTCCAAAAATTTACTGGGAATTCACTTAGACCTACCCATCGCTCATTTTGTATTGGTAGCTATGTGTGGGGTAATGGCAGGGGTTCAGCATTCACCCCTATCTGCAATCTTCTTAATTGCAGAAATCACTGGGGGCTACGAACTATTTGTTCCACTGATGTTTGTCTCAGCTATCTCCTTCATCACAAAAACCTACTTTCAGAAACACAGTGTCTACACTTTACAGCTCAAAGCTCAAGGCAAATACCTACCAGAAACCAAAGATGAAGAGTTGTTGGATACCATTTCGATTACTCAAGTCATAGAAAAAGATTTACTGCCAATCCATCCAGAAGCCCAACTCACCGATTTAATTGAACTTGTCAAATTGTCTAAGCGAAACATTTTCCCCGTGGTAGATTCTGCTCGTGCATTACAAGGAATTGTGACTTTGGATGATATTCGTCACATCATGTTTGATGCAGAAAAGCAAAAAAATGTTCGGGTGAAGCAACTCATGCATAGTCCTCCAGAAATTCTATTTTCTACAGAAAATATGCAATCTGCAATGGAAAAATTTGAGAGATCTGGAGCTTGGAATCTTCCTGTAGTGGAAAATAATCAGTATTTGGGCTTTGTATCTAAGGCCAAAATCTTTAATGCTTACCGAAAAAAATTGCAGCGCCAAAAAGAAGATTAACCACCAATTTAAAATAAAATTTTGCGTTGAAAATTATCCACTTTTATAAACGCATTTAGAATTGATAATCATGTAGTTAGCAAAGATTATCCACAAAATCGACTAAATAAAAATTGGCTTAACTCATTGATTTACATTATTTTATATATTAATTAATTATGAATGTGGATAAATAATTGAAATTGTGGATAAATTTTTCTTGCATTTTTTAAACTACTTTAATTTTTCATTTTAGGGTGTTTTGTAGGGAATTTATCCAAAGAAAAATTAGAAAAAGGAATTCTGTTTTGGTCGTGATTTAACGAAAAAATAAAATAAAATTTGGAAAATGGACTGAAGATATTGGGAGCACAGGTTATAAAAATTTGAAAAAATATTTCTCCTTCGGTTTCAACTAGTTTTAGTGATAATTAACCTTTAATATTTTAATTTTTTTTGATTCTCCGTTTTATAAGCACCAACCAAAAAAAATAAGGCTTGAAGTTTATTTATTGAAGCTTGGGTCTGTGGACAGTCGGCTACCAACGATTTAGCTGCAACAATTCAACTATATTTAAACTACTGGTACGAAGTTGGATAATCCAATCCCACCATTTATTTTCCAAATCCAGTGGCAGGAAGGTTACTCATTTGCCTCATGATCCAATTTTTTCGACCCTGAATGTAGGAAGTAGGTCTAGCTGGATTCCACCGCCTTGGGTTGGGTAATACAGCAGCAATCAAGGCTGCCTGCCCCTTAGAAAGTTTGGAAGCATCCTTATCAAAAAAAGTTTGAGAAGCTGCCTGCACTCCATAAATCCCATTTCCCATTTCAATGACATTTAGGTACACCTCCATAATTCGTTCCTTGGACCAAATCAATTCAACCAGAATGGTAAAGTACGCCTCCAGCCCTTTTCGAACATAGCTTCTCGAAGGCCATAAAAATACATTCTTCACGGTCTGCTGGGTGATCGTACTCGCCCCTTTGATACGTTTCCCTTTTCTATTGTTTTCCCAAGCTTTTTCCATCGCTTCCATATCGAATCCATAATGATCCATGAATTTTTGATCCTCAGCTGCATAGACGGCTTGTGGCGCATGTTTGGACATTTCCGAAATGGAAACCCAATCCTTTACTAATCGCAACTCTTTGTCAGGATCGAAACCCTGCTCTACCAAACGAATCACCATTAAGGGGGTAATCGGTACAGGTACAAACCGGTACAGGATAACCAGCCCAAATGAAAGTCCAAAAAACCACAATGTGAACTTCCAAATAAATTTTCCAATCCATCGAATACCTTTCATGAAAGAGAATTAAAGGGTAACTTTTGCTTGTACAAATTGGTAGAAAAAAATGGCATTTTCATCATTGGCTAACTTCTCTAGTTCAGTTATCATTTTTTCTACTAAAAAAGTGGAACAAGCCCCTTCAGCAACTAAGGCGGGAGCAGCACTTTTAAGTAGTCCCTTCCAATAACCTGCTGCAACTTTTCTTTGTTCCCCACTTCTGGCATCAAGATAAAAGCCATCAAACCGAGTGAAACAGGAGGAAAAACCAGCCTTAGTAAGCAAATTACCCAATTCAATACCCACATCAGGATTGCCTCCAATTTTCCGTTGAAAGGCACTCATCACATCTACATATTCTCGAAGATAAGCGTATCCTGGAGTAGTATACAAACTGGAATTAAATACTTCCGTCACATAAACCCGAGCGCCTGGCTGCAGATACTCCTTGAGTTTAATCAAAAGTTGAAGTGGAGAAGAAACATGTTCTAGGGTCCAACAAATAAATGCTGCATCAAATCGCTCTTCCAAGTGAAGTGCACAGGCATCCTGTTCCACAAATCGAACTCGATTTCCAAAGCCCGCCAAATTGATCCGAGCTTGGGCTAATTGTATCGCTGAAGAATCCAAACAAGTAATCTTGAGCTTGGGAAATTTTTCTAGGAGAATACGAGTTTGTGCTCCCACACCACTTCCTACTTCAAGTAATTCTTTGCAATCACTGAAATCCACTTCTCTGTAGACCATTGGAGCCAAAATAGCTGCCTGCTCCATCAATCGAAGCTGTTCTTCAGAATCAAAACCGTGTACATAGTTAGTCATAGCTAAGAAATAAAGTGGGTCTAGAAGCTTGAAAGGACGAAGATGAAACTTTTTTGAGGATACAAAAATCCACTTCCTTACTTTTTCCTATTTTCGAATAAATAACCATTCCAAACCATCCCTTACATGAACCCTATTTCTATTGGCAACTTTGAAGAATTTGAAGCCTATTTGGGCAAAGAACTTGGTGCCTCCGACTATTTTCAAATCACTCAATCACAAATCAATTGTTTTGCTGAGGCTACCTTAGATCACCAATGGATCCATACCGACCCAATCCGCGCAAAGGCTGAAGGAGGATTTGGCAACACCATCGCACATGGCTACCTCACACTCAGCATTGTACCCTACCTTTGGGAACAAATCGTACAGATCAATAACCTCAAAATGATGATCAATTACGGCATAGAAAACCTTCGATTTGCTCAGGCCGTCACCGTGGATAGCGAGGTTCGCTTGGTGGCCTTCCTAAAAAATATAACCAACCTCAGAGGAACGATAAAAGCGGAAGTGGAAGTCAAATTGGAGATTAAAGATCAAAAAAAGCCAGCATTTGCTGGTCTACTCATCTTTTTGTACCATTTTAAGGAGTAATTAAGAAGCAAGAAGGTCATTGATAACCGTGGCAGCACAGGCACAGCCAAAGGCTGCAGGGAGAAACGACATGGTACCATAAGCGGATTTTTTGAAATTTTTTCCATCTGTGAGCATAAGGCTATCCTTAATCACTACCTCTGTAGAAAACACCGCCTTGAAACCCCCAGAAATATCCCTCTTTTTCAATCGCTTCCGCAACATCTTGGCCAACTTGCATTGATGCGTCTCTGCAAAATCCACTACCTTAATTTGTGTGGGATCTACTTTTCCACCAGCGCCCATGGAACTTACTAAAGGGAAGCCACGCTTTTTTGCACCTTCGATGAGGTGCATCTTGGGGGTAAAACTATCGATACAATCCACTACATAGTCGTACTGGTTGGCATTCAACAGGGTAGTCATCTCCGATGGATCCAAAAATTTCTTAAGTGCCACCAACTTCATCGCTGGGTTAATGGCTAATAAACGCTCTTCCATCCAACTCGCTTTAGCCTGGCCTACATTGAGCTGAGTCGCAGGTAGCTGTCGATTGACATTGGAAATATCCACTGTATCCCCATCAATGATCGTCATTGCCCCAACGCCAGAGCGAGCTATAAACTCTGCAGCAAAGGACCCTACGCCCCCTAATCCCACGACTAGGACATGCTTTTTTGCCAATTTTTCTAACCCCTCACGACCAACGATCAATTCGGTACGACTCAGCCATGCAAATTCATTCATGAGATTTTTCTTTTGGAAATCGCATTCCAATTTTTAACTACCTGCTCCGCAAGTCTC
>JAURGC010000229.1 GCA_030833985.1 Algoriphagus sp.
CCCTTGTATATTTTTTTGAAGGAAGCCCTGGTTCGTAAGTATGGGGAAAGCTGGTATGCGGAGTTGATCGAGGATATTGAAGGTGCAAATTAAGGTGAAGGCGTATGTAAAGGGGTAAAGTTTAGTTTTTCAACCACTTGCTTGTCTTGGTGAATTAGGGAAGAAATCCAGGGCTAGAGGCGAAGTTGAAATAACAAAAAATGTGGTAGCTTACCCACCGACTTTTTTTGCTCCATATCCGGCCAGTAACAATACTTGAAGTACCTTATCCCGGTGATCGCCTTGGATCAATATTTCTCCCTCTTTGGCTGTTCCCCCTACACCACATTTATTTTTCAGAAGTTTTGCTAGTTCTTTTAAATCCTCTTCCGAACCGATAAATCCTTCAACCAGGGTAACCTGCTTTCCTGCTCTGGATTTTTTGTCTAAGAGTATCCTTAATTTTTGCTGGGCCACGGGAAGTGTACTATTCGCTTCCTCCTCCCCAAATTGGTAGTCAAAGGAATCAGCGGTAGAGAAGACAATCCCATCTCTTTTTTTCCAATCGTTGTTTTTTTTACTCATAATTCTATACTCAAGTTGAATTTTTTATTGTCGGTCAGCCTCTGCGGTTTTTAGGGGCCAAATGGGTCTATTTGTTTGATTAACCACATCTTCTGCAAGACTTCCGCTAGGATGATGATGGGAATCTATTCTACCCAGGGTGGTTGTTGCAATCAAATCAGTCCCAATATCTGAAGCAAATTCCAGTATTCCAGCTTCTTCTATTAGGGAATTGTAAATTTCCCTGAGGAAGTTTTTCAAAATGAAATTCCATATAAAATTGGAAATTTGAGCTAAACCTTCTTTCGTGAATTTAAATTCATCTGGGGTATGGATATACACTAGATGAAACTTGGCATCAAATGGGTAGCTATTGTTTGCTATTGATTTATCCAGCAATTTCTCTTGTAAGTTCTACAATGTTGGATTCAAAAACATTTTTTCAATTTGTTGAGGGCCTTTAGCTCCCATGATGGATACTACGGGGTAGGGGGCAGGCAGTACAGACTACTTTTTCAGAGGAATTGCCAATCCAAATTTCTTTCCAACCCTAAGTTCTGGAGGATTCCATGGCAATTTGGTCTGGCTGATGTTTTTCGATTATTCGATAGATTTCTCTAAATAAAACTCCAATTGAATACATCAACAATTTTGCGGCATTTGCGAAAAATAGTATTTCTTTGGCTCATCCAATTCAACTTTTCTAAGTGCTGTTAACGTTGAAATTACCTTGGTTTTGGTAAGCAGAAAGTGGATCATTATTTTCTGCATCTTGATAGTCAACTTAGGAAACCTAAATGCGCGATTCCAGGACTTTCGTCCTATTTTCACCTTTAAAAATTCAGGAGGCCAATTCCAAATAAAAGTGTCCAAAGTAAGGTGCTGAATGCCATTTGCTTGAGGTAAGGATCGGTTTTTTCAGCAGAAGTCGCGTTTTGTAGGCCAATACAAATACGTATCATCCAGGGCAAAGAAACAACCGCTAAAAATGATCCATATGCTTGACTTAGTTCTGCAAAAACAAGTAAACAGGCATAGGCTACTGCAATTAGGATCCAGTGGTAGGCAATAGCTTTCGATCTTCCAATTCGTACAGGAATGGAATGCTTTCCAGCAAGCTGGTCTGAGTCAATATCTCGAATATTATTGATATTGAGAACTGCAGTACTGAAGCATCCTAGCGAACATGCAATCAATAGGACTAAAGGATTAGGATGCAGGCTGTGTAAAAAATAAGTACCTGAAACGCCTACTAGTCCAAAAAAAAGAAACACAGAAATATCTCCTAAACCAGCATATCCATAGGGGTTTGAGCCAGAAGTATAGCGGATTGCTGCCCAGATAGCAAGTAGGCCTACTCCTAAGAAACCTAAAAAATAAGACCAATTGGGAAGAGAAAAGTAAATCAACGAAATTCCTGAAAAAAGGGATAAGCCAGCAAAAAGGACCATAGCCTTTTTCATCTCGGAAAGGGAAATCAACCCCGATTGAACTGCTCGAATTGGACCTTTCCGTGAAGAAGAATC
>JAURGC010000092.1 GCA_030833985.1 Algoriphagus sp.
AGACACTGATCTTTCAGATCTGAAAGGAATATACTCCCAATTGGAACCTGCTTTTCAATCCTATAGGGAACGCTATGCCACCTATTACGAGCAACACAAGCATACAAACAGCCCTGCAATGCGGGATCCTAATCCAGTAATTATCCTTTGGCCAGGAATTGGGATGTTTAGTTTTGCCAAAGATAAGCAAACGAGTAGAGTTGCTTCTGAATTTTACATTAATGCAATAAATGTAATGCGTGGCGCAGAAGCAGTATCCGAGTATGTATCTCTTCCACTTCAAGAAGCATTTGACATTGAATACTGGCTTCTTGAAGAAGCAAAGTTGCAACGAATGCCAAAAGAAAAACCACTTTCTAGAAAAATTGCCTTGATAACAGGAAGTGGAGGAGGAATTGGAAAAGGCATTGCAGAAAAGTTTGTACAGGAAGGTGCCTGCGTAGTGTTGACAGATATTGACGAAGAAAGACTTCAAGATACGTTAGAAAATTTTGAAAGAGAATATGGTAAAGATGTTGTACTTGGGGTCTTTTTGGATGTAACCGATTTGGATAGTCTTACTAAAGCTTTTCAAGCAACCTGTTTGAATTTTGGAGGAGTAGATATTGTGGTGAACAATGCAGGTATTTCAATATCAAAAACTTTTGAAGACCATACACAACAAGATTGGAATCAATTAAATGACATTCTTGTAATGGGGCAATATCATGTTTCAAAGGCAGGAGTAAACGTGATGCGTCTCCAGAGATTCGGGGGAGATATTGTTAACATAGTCAGCAAGAATGCCCTAGTTGCTGGCCCTAAAAACGTTGCATATGGCACAATTAAGGCTGCACAACTTCATATGTCGAGGTTGATGGCAGCAGAACTTGCGGAAAGCAAAATCCGAGTAAATGTGATAAATCCTGATGCAGTAATTGAAAATTCAAACATTTGGGAAGGAGGTTGGGCAGAAAATAGGGCAAAAGCTTACGGCATAGAAGTTAAAGACCTACCACAATTTTATGCGGATAGAACGCTCCTAAAAGAAAGTGTGAAAGTCAGTGATATTTCAGATGCTGCTTTTGTTTTTGTAAGTGGTCTTTTATCCAAAACAACGGGTAATATGTTGAATGTGGATGGAGGCCTTTCGGCAGCCTTCCCTCGTTAATTAAGTTTATCAATAATTGATTCACAACTAAATTTTCTCTTATTGGTATGCAATTGGACTACTCTGAAAAAATCTCGAATGATTCGCCCACTCCAAAGTATCTACAGGTGGCCAACCTAATAATGGAGAATATTGAAAAGGGAAAACTAAAAATAGGAGATCGAATTCCTTCCATAAATGAAACCAGTTTCGATTTATTGTTGTCCCGTGATACGGTAGAAAAAGCATACAATGAACTACGTGAACGAGGAATAATTTCCTCCGTACGCGGCAAAGGATATTATATTTCTTCCACAATAAAATTGGAGCATAAAATGAGAGTGGTGCTCCTTTTTAATAAACTAAGCTCTTACAAAAAACTGATTTATTATTCCATAATTAATTCCCTTGGTTCTAAGGCAACTGTGGACCTTTACATTCACCATTACAATAGAAATCTGCTTCAGGAATTATTGGAGCAAAAAATAGGGAATTACTCTCAATACGTTCTAGCACCTCATTTCTTTGATCAAAACGGACATCCAGAAGATGCTTATGATATAATAAAAAATATACCTAAAGAAAAGCTGTTAATTATCGACCGTGCAGTAAAAGGCTTTGAAAACGAATTTCCAGGAGTTTATCAAGATTTTAAGAAAGATATTTTTGAGGCACTTGAGTCAGGTATTCAGCATTTAAAAAAATATAAACGGTTAATTTTGGTATTTCCAAAGGGGGAGCTTTACCCAGTGGAGATCATGGAAGGATTTAAGCGTTTTTGTTTTTTCCATGACTTTAAAAATTTGATTGTGGACGGCGTTGACGATGACGAGCCCTTGGTAATGGGTGACTGCTATGTGGTTTTAGCTGAATCTGACTTGGTAAATTTGATAAAAAAATCAAGGGACCAATTGTTAGAGTTGGGTAAAGAATTAGGCATTATTTCTTACAACGATACCCCTTTGAAAGAAATTCTTTCCCAAGGGATTACGACTATCTCCACAGATTTTGAGCAGATGGGTAAAACTATCGCTAATCAAATTTTAGGAATAGATGATCGAACCCCTGTCAAAAACCCATTTAGAATGATATTAAGAAAGTCACTTTAAAAAAGCACTTTTCCCATTAACCCCTTATTATTCCAATGTCAAAACACCCAGTAACTGCCGTATTCGACATCGGGAAAACCAATAAGAAATTCTTTCTCTTTGACCAAAATCTCAAAGAGGTATTTCATAGGTATACCCGTTTGGAGCCCATACCTGACGAGGACGGCTTTCCAAGCGAACCTGTGCTGCCACTTCGTGACTGGATGCTGGAGACATTTCGTTCAGCTTTAAATTCTTCTGAATTCGAAATTAAGCAACTTAATTTTTCTGGACATGGGGCTTCCTTTGTACATACTGACCTACATGGAGAGCCAATAGCACCTCTATACGATTACCTGAAGCCTTTTCCAGAGGAGCTTTTGGAACGGTTTTATTCCGAAAATGGAGGGAAATTTACCTTTTGTAAGGAAAGCTCTTCCCCTCCTTTGGCCATGCTCAATTCAGGCCTTCAACTCTATTTTCTTAAATACGCAAAGCCAGAAGTTTTCCAAAAGATCAAAAAAAGCTTGCACCTCCCGCAGTACCTAAGTCTGATTTTTACTGGCCAATTTGTCTCTGACTATAGCAGCATCGGTTGCCATACTGCTTTATGGAATTTTGAGAAGATGGACTACCATGACTGGGTGAAAAGAGAAGGGATTACCCAGCTGCAAGCTCCCATAATACCTGGAGATTCCCTTTTAAAAACTAAGCCTGAGCTAGGCGGAATCCCCTGTGGAATCGGTGTGCATGACTCTTCGGCAGCACTTCTACCCTACCTAAAGCAGGAAACTGAACCCTTTGCACTGCTGTCAACAGGCACCTGGGCAATCAGCATCAATCCGTTCAACAAAACTCCACTTACGGAATCTGAGTTGACCCAAGATTGCCTCCAGTTTCTAAGTATTTCTGGGCAGCCCATCAAGATCTCTCGCTTATTTATCGGTGAGGAGCACAAATACCAAGTGGAAGAAATGTATACCTATTGGAACCTGCCCTTAGGTACCTACAAAAAACTTCAGTTTGAAGAATCCTGGTATCAAAAAATTAGCAGCCAGCCAGCAAAAAAAATTCGCTTTCATCACATTCAGCCAGAAAATTTTGGGATAGAGAATGGAGATTTCAGCGATTGGGGTAGCTTCTCTGAATTTACGGAAGCCTATTACACCTTCCTTCATGAGTTGACCAATATTCAGGCTGCCTCTGTCAAACTTGTTTTAGAGAGCGCGCCTGTGTCTCGCTTATTTGTAGATGGGGGATTCAATGCCAATCCAATTTTTCTGGAGCTGCTCCGTAGAAAACTTCCAGGAATCGAACTGATCCCAAGTGATTTTCCAAATGGCTCGGCTTTAGGGGCAGCAATGCTCGTGAATATGAATGCTAGCGCTTAACTTACTCCAATGAAATCCAATTCCCCATCTGTTGCCTTGTTTATCCCCTGCTACGTAGACCAGTTCTATCCAATGGTAGGCATTGCTACGCTGGAATTATTGGAGAAATTAGGCTGCACCGTGACCTACCCATCGGGTCAAACCTGCTGTGGACAGCCACTCGCCAATGCGGGCTATGCGCGGGATACGGTAGGCACAGCCACCCATTTTATAGAGACCTTCACTGATTTTGACTATGTGGTCTGTCCTTCAGGAAGCTGTACCCTACACGTTAAAGAGCATTTTCCTCCAATTGATGGACTAAAAAAGGAGCAAGAAGCTCTGGAGCATAAAATCTACGAACTCATCGAATTCATCACCGACGTGCTTAAAATTGAAAAGCTGGAAGGAAAATTCCCTCACCGAGTAGGATTTCACTCCTCCTGCCATGGGCAGCGTGGGCTGCACCTTTCTTCAGGATCGGAATTGAATCAGCCTCCTTACAATAAGGCACGCAAGCTTTTGGAAAACCTTGAAGGATTGGACTGGGTGGAACTAAGCAGAACAGATGAATGCTGTGGTTTTGGAGGAACTTTTGCAGTGACCGAGGAAGCGCTATCCATCCAAATGGGTAAAGATAGACTGGCAGATCACCTCCACCACAAAACAGAGATTCTTACCGGTGGAGACATGTCCTGCATCATGCACTTGCAAGGCATTGCCACCCGATCCAAGCAAGAGTTGAAATTCCTTCACCTAGCTGAAATCCTTAACCAGGCCCTGTCATGACACATCCGGAGAACGCAGCTGAATTCCTGAAGGATAGCCAAAAAGCAAAATGGCACGATGAAACGCTTTGGTTTGTTCGCGACAAGCGAGATAAAGTCAGCAAAAGTATCCCCGAATGGGAACAATTACGGGAGTTGGCCTCCGGAATAAAGAACAATGTTCTCGCAAACCTTGCCGACTACCTAGAAGAATTTGAGCGCAATGCCACAAAAAATGGAATCATTGTCCATTGGGCAGCAGATAGTGAAGAACACAATAGGCTGGTACTGGAAATCCTCCAGCAGCAAGACTGTAGGGCTGTGGTCAAAAGTAAGTCTATCCTTACCGAAGAGTGCCACCTCAATCCTTATTTAGAAAAGCATGGCATCGAAGTAGTTGACACCGACCTGGGAGAGCGGATCGTCCAGTTCCTCAACCAACCCCCTAGCCACATTGTATTGCCCGCAATCCACCTAAAAAAAGGAGAAATTTCCGAGCTTTTCCATGAGAAACTCAAAACCGAAAAAGGCAATGAAGATCCTACTTACCTTACGCAGGCAGCACGTGTTCACCTGCGTGAGAAATTCTTTGCCGCCAAGGTAGCCATAACTGGGGTCAACTTTGGGATTGCCGAAACTGGGGAATTTGTCGTGTGCACCAACGAGGGAAATGCGGATATGGGGGTTCACTTGGCCCAGGTACATATCGCTTGCATGGGCATCGAAAAAATCCTGCCTAGACGTAAAGACCTGGGAGTCTTTCTTCGCTTGCTGGCTAGATCGGCCACTGGGCAGCCCATCACCAACTACAACTCACATTTCAGAAGTCCAACGCCCGGAAAAGAAATTCATATCATCCTCGTGGACAATGGCCGTACCGCTCAACTGGCACGCGAGAAATTCAGAAACTCCCTCAAATGTATCCGCTGCGGGGCTTGCATGAACACCTGCCCCATCTACCGCCGAAGTGGGGGATTCAGTTACAATAGCACAGTTCCAGGACCGATTGGCTCTATTTTATCTCCAGGGCTCGATCTGAAAAAGCACAGCAGTCTCCCTTTTGCCTCTACACTTTGTGGTAGCTGTACGGATGTATGCCCTGTGAAAATCAACATTCACGAGCAACTATACGAATGGAGGCAGGAGGTAACTAAAACGCAGGGCGAATTCGCCAAAGGATTGGCGATGAAGTTGGCAAATGGAATCTTTAAGAGTCCACTCGCCTACAAAATTACGGGGAGCCTGATGCGAAATGCAGTTAAATCACTTCCCAATAGCCTGATTTATCATCCTTTGAATATCTGGGGAAAAAATAGAAATCTCCCAGACCCTCCAATGGAATCTTTTCAACAGTGGTATCGAAAAAACAGGGCATGAGCAGTAGAGAAAAAATACTGAACACGATTCGAAGCCTGACACTCGAACCCAAAGCACTGCCCGATATCCCCAATCTCAGAGGCTCAGGAGACTTGGTGGAAAGATTTACGCAGTCTATCTACGGCAACAAGGGGGAAGTGCTCTCCAAAAGTGAGTTTGAAAAGTGGTTCTTATCTTCGGGTTTTTCAAAAGTAATTTCCCTTTCATCCCAGTTTTCCAAGCTAGCCACCCTTCCTTTACCAGAAGATCCTCATGCCTTGGATACCTTAGAAGTAGCCATTCTGGACGGGCAATTTGGGGTAGCAGAAAATGGTGCCATTTGGCTGGAAGACTCTCATCTTGGTCTACGTGCACTCCCATTTGCTACCGAGCATTTGGTAATTATTCTCGATCCCGACAGCCTGGAAGACACCATGCATCAGGGGTATGAGAAAATAGCAGGAGCCCATTCCGGCTTTGGGCTATTCCTTGCAGGTCCCTCCAAAACCGCAGACATTGAGCAGTCTTTGGTCATAGGAGCACAAGGTGCCAAGAGTTTACGGGTGGTATGGGTTTAAGGAGATACTAAGTACAAAGTACCCAATAGATTCAGTAGCGAGATGCGAAAACCAAAAGCCAAGAGTATGTTTCTGACCAAAGTTTGGTTGTCTCTACTTCGATATTCTGCACTCGGCGTTCAGCATTTGACATTAGTTTTCATTCCCTAATTCGCCTGCCTACCGCAGGCAGGTACCTCTTATTTCTAATTTAAGAAAGCCAAATACCATTCAGAAATTTGATCCTTACCAAAAATCCATTGACAATGGATCACATTCTGCTTAGTATTAGGTAAAAATACCGACCCCCAAAATGAAAAACCTGCTACATCTACTCGGAAGTTTCTTGGTTATTACCCTGATATCCTTGACTTTCAGCTGTACTTCTGGACCTACCTTGGATCTTCAAAAGGGAACTCGAATAGCCCTTGTAGGGAATAATTTGGGTTCTCGCATGATGGAATTCGGGGGGTTGGAGACAGAACTTCACTTAAGGTATCCTGACAGCACCCTCTTTATTCGCAACCTATGTGATCCAGGAGATACTCCAGGATTTCGCCCTCGCTCAGCCACCAATGATCCCTGGGCTTTTCCTGGAGCAGAACAATTTCAAGACGAGTACGCCAATAATTCTGGATCGGAAGGTTTTTTTGAAAAACCCGATCAGTGGTTGACCCGATTGAAGGCGGATGTGGTTATTGGATTTTTTGGATTCAATGAATCCTTCCAGGGAGAAACCAAACTTCAAAATTTTAAAGACGAACTGGAAGCTTGGATTATTCATTCCAAAGCCCAACACTACAACGGAAAAATGGCTCCACAACTTGCCCTGGTTTCCCCCATTGCCTTTGAAGATCTTTCCGAAATCAAGGATGTCCCCAATGGAAAGCTAGAAAACGAAAACTTGCAGCGCTACACCAAAGCCATGGAGGAGGTTGCCCAAAAGCACCAAATCGTCTTTGTAGATGCTTTTTCTCCAAGTAAAAGTTGGTACCAAGCCAGTGAAGAACCGCTTACCCTCGATGGAAGCCAACTTACCGAACAAGGCTACGAAAAACTATCGGTACTCCTAGCAGACAAACTATTTGGAAAAACCTCGCACAAAGCAGAAGCCAACAAGGACTTGATTGAACTAGCGGTGCAAGAAAAAAATTGGATGTGGCACAACGACTACAAAATCCCTAACGGAGTCCATGTCTTTGGAAGACGCTACGATCCTTTCGGACCCGATAATTATCCTTTCGAATTGGAGAAAATTCGTCAACTCACCGCCATCCGAGATACAGCCATTTGGGAAGCGAATTTAGGAAAAACCAAAGATCTCAAGTCAGCTGATGCCTTGACACGATCCTTGCCTGATGTAGAGACTAACTACAATCCAAAGGCAAATGGGAGCCTAGATTATTTGTATGGTGACGATGCCCTCACTTCCTTGAAGGTTCCTGAAGGATACAAAATCGAACTTTTTGCCTCTGAAAAAGAATTTCCAGACCTAGCCAATCCCGTGCAACTCTCCTTTGATAACAAAGGCAGACTTTGGGTAGCGACTATGCCGAGTTACCCGCATTACAAACCAGGAGACTCGCGCCCATCGGACAAACTCCTTATCTTGGAAGACACCAATGGAGATGGAAAAGCAGATAAGCAAACAGTCTTTGCGGATGACCTCCACATCCCTGTTGGCTTTGAATTGGCAACCGAAGGGGTGTATGTCTCTCAAGGGACCAATTTGATTCTGTTGGAAGATACCAATGCAGACGACCATGCCGATAAGAAAACAATCCTGCTTTCTGGCTTTGATGACCATGACACGCACCATGCTATTTCTGCCTTTGCAGCAGACGAAAGCGGGGCCATCCATATGGCAGAAGGGGTGTTTTTGCATACCAATGTAGAAACCTCCTATGGCCCAGTACGCGCTACCAATGGGGGATTTTATCGCTACGAGCCCAAGCGACACAAGTTGGAACGAGTCAACCAAGTGAGTATACCCAATCCTTGGGGTATTGCCTTTGATGCTTGGGGCCAAAACTTCTATGCAGAAACTTCCGGTCCCAATGTCAACTGGATGCTGCCAGGATCCACGCTCCCTCGCTATGGAAATGGAAACTTCAAAGGTCCCAACCTCATTGAAAAAGACCATTTAGTCCGCCCTACCTCAGGTTTGGAGTTTATTTCTAGTCGACACTTTCCAGACGACATACAAGGCGATTTAATCATCAACAATACCATTGGATTTTTGGGAACCAAGCAGCATCAGGTTTTGGACGATACGGTGGGATTTACCACCAAATGGCGTCAAGATTTGATCATTTCCTCAGATCGGAATTTTAGACCCGTAGATATGGAAATCGCTCCAGACGGATCCCTTTACATCGTGGATTGGCACAATATCCTTATTGGACACATGCAACACAATGCAAGAGATCCCCTTCGTGACCATGTACATGGACGAATTTACCGAGTGACCTATCCATCGAAACCTTTGGTAACGCCTGCCAAAATTGATGGCCAGCCCATCCCTGCCCTACTTGAAAATTTGAAACTTCCCGAATACCGAAGTAGGTACCGTACCCGTCGCGAACTGAGAGGTAGGGATGCGGCAGCAGTCACCGAAGCGATTGAAAAATGGATAACTACCTTGGATAAAAAAGATCCGGACTACGAGCACCAACGCTTGGAAGCACTTTGGGTCACTTGGGGTGCAAACAAGGTAAATACTTCGCTACTCAAGGAGCTACTCACATCCAATGATTTTAGAGTACGTGCTGCTGCCACTCGTGTACTGCGCTATTCGGGACACCAGATCCCAGATCAAGCTCAGCTGCTCACCCAAGCGGTACAAGATACCCATGGGCGCGTGCGTATGGAAGCAATTGCTGCTGCGTCTTGGTTACCAGCATCTCAGGGTATTCCCATACTCGCACAAGCCGAAAAGCAAGCCAAGGACGCAATATGGATACCGAGAACCTTGGAGACTGCTATTGCCCATCTAAATGGGCTCTCAGTAGCACAGAAAAAGGAGGAAGATATCAAGTCTTCGCTGACTGGATCGGATCGCGAACTCTTTGTGCTGGGCAAAGAAATCTATGCCAAGGAAGGATTGTGTAGCACTTGCCATCAACCAGATGGAGGTGGGTTGACTGCTTCTGAGTTTCCTCCATTACGAGGTACTCCTTGGGTAACTGGAAGCCCCGAAAGACTCATCAAGTTGGTACTCAAAGGGCTGATGGGTCCTATGGAAGTAGCAGGCAGAAGCTATTCGGGGCAGGTGCCGATGACGCCGCATGAAGGCATGCTCAACGATACCGAAGTAGCGTCGGTACTTACTTATGTGCGCAATTCCTTTGGCAATAAAGCCTCTCCAATTTCTCCTGATTTGGTAAAAATTGTACGGGAAGAAGTCAAGAGCAAACAAGGATTTTGGAGCCCTCAAGAGCTGTTGAAAATGCATCCTTTGGAAAAAAACTAGGCAAAAGCCTAGTTTTTTTTCTCCATTTTTTAACTGGATACCTAGCAACTACTCCATTTTATTGATGGTCTCCATGCAGAAGTAGTGGGGCTTGGTACGATTTAAGGTTTTAAGCCAGTAG